>CAYMFU010000220.1:0-45188 GCA_964389805.1 uncultured Roseivirgaceae bacterium
ATTAGGGATGAAAAACAGATTTGATGATGTTATATGGTTTATAAAGGTAAGCAATCTTTGCGAATACCTTTCATAATATGTTTTATTCCTGACAATGTCACTGGCAAGGGTGAGGTGTTAATGTTTCAAAATGTAAACCAGTATTCACAAATAATTATTAAATTTCACTTTAATCCGATCAACTCATTTTACCAATCTAATCATCATGAATAATAATCTAATCGACACAAAATTTTCCCTCCCATGCGGAGTCACTCTTAACAACCGCCTGGTAAAATCCGCAATGACAGAGCGGATCAGTAACAAAAAATTTGAGCCCACCGAAGGGCATGTAAGGTTGTATGAAGACTGGGCGGAAACTGAAGCAGGTCTGTTGATAACAGGTAACGTAATGATTGACCATAAACATCTTGAATCAGCAGGGAACGTATGTTTTGAGGAAGGAATATTGCCGCAGCTAAGCCGATGGGCAGAAGCCGGCAAAAAAAAGGGCAACCACGTATGGGTACAAATCTCACATGCCGGAAGGCAAACCAATAAATTTAATACAACCAGGCCTAAGGCACCTTCGGAGGTGCAACTTAAGAAAATCGGACTTTTTGGAAAACCCCGGGCTATGTCTGAGGGTGATATTGAGGAGGTCATTAAAGGATTTATTGAAACAGCGAGATTAGTCAAAAAAGCAGGTTTCACTGGTGTTCAGGTCCATTCAGCCCACGGATACCTGCTTAGCCAGTTTTTGTCGCCCGCTACCAACCGGCGGACTGACCAATGGGGAGGTCCTATCGAAAACCGAAGCAGGCTCCTGCTTACCATTATCCGTGAGATCCGGAAAGAGGTAGGACCAGAATTTCCATTGTCTGTAAAGTTAAACTCATCCGATTTTCAGAAAGGCGGGTTGACGGAAGAAGAATCCCAGGAAGTTGTCAAGATGCTGGATAAAGAAAAGATCGACCTTCTGGAAGTTTCCGGAGGCACCTACGAAAGAGTAGCATTTTTTCTGATGAATGAAGAGCAGGGTGAAATAAAGGAAAGTACAAAGAGGAGGGAAGCTTATTTTATGGATTTTGCACAAAAAGTAAGAGCCATAAGCAACTTGCCTCTTTTAATTACCGGAGGATTCAGGACCTTTGACTTTTGTAATGAGATATTAAAAAATGGTGAACTCGACCTGATCGGCATGGGGCGTCCATTCATAACTGACCGGGAAAAGATCGCTGGATTTATTAAAGGTGAAACAAAAACGCTTGACAACCTGGTCATCAGGACTGGAATTAAACAATTCGAAGACGCCGCTGAGGGGGGTTATTATGCAAGACAACTCATCCGTTTTTCAAAAGGAAAACAGTTTAAAAAGAACTTAAACCCAACCTGGAGTTCTAATTTTCTTATTTTACATGAGATGAAAAAAGCCTTATCTCGACGGTTCTTCTAAGAAATCTATCGATATAGTGTTTTCATTTAAGTCCAATGCTTGAAATTATAGATCCCGTACAATAAGATTTTATCCAGAGAGTAGAAAAATATTTAAGTTCTAATAGTCATATGATCTAAAAAGAAGAAAAGCGAGATGCCAGGAAGAACTAAGAAATACCTGCTGACTTTGGAAGGAAGTATATTTTTTATTGTTTAATCAAATAATGGTAATCCCTTTTGATTCGTCCGAGGGGATTGTTTTTGCAAAAAATGCAAATAATTGCCTTCCACTTGCAATAATCAATTAGGAACTGCTATCGAGCCTTTCTAATTTTATTATGACAATATATTACGAATTATGAAAAAGATAATCTTAATAATCTATTGTCATAACAGCAACACTAGTATTTAATTCTTGTGATGATGAAGGACACGTTTCTGATTATTAAAGATGACATAAAGGCCTTATATTACATCAAGGAAGGCTTTTTATTCAAGGAAATTTAGTATCGATTTTCAATAAAAATCGAGTATGATGTGATAACTCTTAGTCCGATTATTTTGTGCGTGCATGATTTAAGGGTTACCATTTGCCAAACTGTTCATTAAGAAAAGAAATAACTTTTTAGCGAAGAGGACATGGAATCCGAAGATTTAATACCCGTAAAGGGATGTCCTGTTTTCCACGGAAGCAGCTGGAACGCAAAACAAACTGTATATATTACCTCAATTTGTAAAATGAAGTATTCCTTGGTGTATACATATACAGCCGTGCAAGTGGATAGTTTGATAGGAGAAGGATTGTTTAACAATCCCTTCTTTTAATTAAATCGTAAGAACCAGGCTTATTGAATAACATTTTTAAATGAGTTCAGCAAAAGCCCATATTATTTTTAATCCGGTTGCAGGGGGAGGGAGAGCACGAAAGATATACCCGGAACTTATGGCTCAATTCAAAGCTCGTTTTGGAGATGAATACCGCCTTTCAATAACTGAAAATAAGGGAAATGCTACTAAAATTGCTTCTGAAATCTCAAAAAACGGAACCCCTTTGATTATCTGTGCCGGGGGAGATGGCACCATTAATGAAGTCGTAAATGGACTGTTCGATTCGGGCAGTTTGATAAATCCGGATGTGGAATTAGGTGTTGTGGATTGTGGCACCGGAGGTGGATTTGCAGATTCCATTGGACTACCAGATGTCTTATCGGAACAAATCGGTCTTATCTTCAATACCCCTGGAAAACTTATTGATCTCGCTCAATGTTCCTGCCTGGATAATAATAGCAGCAGGCTGGAACGGCTTTTCATTTCAGAATGCCAAATAGGATTAGGTAGCGCGGTTGTCTCGCAAGTACAAACCAGACATAAGACCTGGGGAGGGAAAGTTGCATTCGGTTATGTAGCGTTGAAAGAAGTGTTTAAATCCAGGAGATATCCTCTGAATGTAAACTATAATGGGACAACTATCGAAGAGGACCTGGTCGGAATTGTGGTGGGTAATGGACATTCTTGTGGTGGAGGTATGAAACTGACGCCAGAAGCAAAAATTAATGATGGTATCCTGGATCTATTGATAATGCATAACATGAATATTCCTGAACTAATAAGGCAGTTCATGAAAATATATTCAGGATCTCATATCAAATCTGACCGGTTCACATATGAACAGATTGATTATGTAAAGATCGATTCAGAGATGGATGTCCTGGTTGAAACGGATGGAGAGCTATTGGGTACTCTTCCTGTTGTAATAAAGGTGGTTCCGAAATGCCTGAAAGTAAAATGTAATATATGATCTAAAATATGAACAATAATAATTTCATATATTCCGTACAGAAATTCGAATTCGAGGCAAGGATCTTCATTTCCTTTTCCATTGTGATCCTGGTAACACTGTCTTCCTTTCTGATGTTCAAGGATACCCCAACCAATTTTATAATTGTTGGGAATTGGTTACATATCGATCCATACTGGGCAAATTTCTCTGGCTATATGATTGTAATTCTGATAACAGTTGTAGCCTCACTGCTTAGAATGTGGTCGGGAAGTATTCTAAGTTCACAGCGTATGATGTCCTTTAAAGTCCAGCATGATCAGCTTCTTTTGAAGGGGCCTTACCAGTATACAAGAAATCCAATTTATCTTGCTGATTTTATCGCTTTTGTTGGCTTTGCACTTTGTATGAGACCTGTTGGATTCTTGATGCCGGTATTAATTTACCTTCATTATATGCAGCTTATTCATTATGAAGAAAAAAACCTGAAGTTGCAATTTGGCAAAAAATATGAAGATTATATTAAAGGCGTTCCACAGTTCTTCCCAAATATAAGTTCCATATTGCATCCCGGAGAAGTTTTAAAAGATTTCAATATCAACTATGATGGTTTCCGGAATAATGCATTGTATGTCCTATTGACAATAGGTTTTGTGGTATCCGCATTTACAGGTTCATTACTCATTGCCATCCTGATTGGATTACCCGGCCTTATTGACTGGGCTGTTATACATACCATCAAGGGTGTAAAATCAACTGAACCGGCTGTAAATTCGGACCATGCAAATACACCGGTCCGGTCAGAGATTAAAAAAGAAAAAGTATTTGATGACCTGTTATATGCGCAATGCTGGGAGGATCCTGCAATTGATCGCATGGCCTTTAAAATTGGAGAAAATGATACGATTTTCTCAATTACATCCGGAGGATGCAATTTACTGTCTTTTCTAATTGATAATCCCAAAAAGATAATTGCACTTGACCTGAATGCGAGCCAAAATCACCTCCTTAACCTGAAAATTGCAGCCTTCAGATCACTGGATTACGATGACCTACTGGGATTTATTGGATTTGAGCCTCAGGAGAACAGGCTGGAGGTCTACAATAAATTCAGGAATTCCATGCCTTCTGATAGCATTACTTACTGGAATGATCATATTCATAAAATTCAACAAGGTATTATTCATTCCGGCAGGTATGAAAAATATATGCATTTATTGAAAAAATGGATCGACCGGATCATGGGTGAAAAATTATTCAAACAACTGCTGAAATTGAATGGGGAAGAACAGCGGTTGGACTTTTATGAAAAGAAATGGAATAATTATAAATGGAAGATCTTTACGAAGGTCTTTTTGAGCAGAACGGTTATGACCTTCTTATTTACTAAAGCCTTCTTTGAGCAACTGGAATCTAATTTTTCATTTGGAGATCACTTCCGGGATCAAACAAAGAAGGCTCTCGTGGACCTTCCATTAAAAGAGAATTATTTTCTAAGCTATATTCTTTCAGGAAATTTTTCTAACCGGGAATTCTTGCCACCGTATCTCAGAAGAGAAAATTTCAATGTGATTAAAAATCGTCTTGGCAGGATAGAAATTGTGACTGATAGTTGTGAATCATATTTTGCCACCCTTCCAGACAATACGATCACAAAGTTTAATTTCAGCAATATTTTCGAGTGGATGCCTGTGAGTGATTTTGAGAAATTATTGCATGAAGCCATTCGGGTAGGTATTTCTGGAGGGATTCTTACTTACCGGAACCTGCTGGTCCCACGGTCCAGGCCGGAAAGTTTAGGAAAGCGGCTGGTACCGGACTATGAACTGGCCAGGCAATTGCACGAGCAAGACCTATCCTTTATATACAGGAAATATGTTGTTGAAAAAATCAATAAAGAATGACGTATAAGGTTGAAAAAATATCGGGTAAAAGTGCCATAAAGGATTTCAATATGCTGCCATATATGGTCTATAAAAATGATCCGAAATGGGTACCGCCGCTTGTGGATGTTGTCAACAGCACCCTCGACAGGAAAGCTAATCCGTATTTCAATAATTCCGATCTTGATCTCTTTGTATGTTATAAAGGGCGCATTCCGGTCAGTCGAGCAATAACTGTCATTAATCCATTGCACTGGGAAAAGCATGGTGGAAAAACTGCCTTTTTTGGTTTTTTCGATTCCATTGAAGATAAAGAAGG
The DNA here is from genome assembly GCA_964389805.1 of uncultured Roseivirgaceae bacterium. Taxonomy (GTDB): domain Bacteria; phylum Bacteroidota; class Bacteroidia; order Cytophagales; family Cyclobacteriaceae; genus JAGTVG01. Next base: position 5,396 of record CAYMFU010000220.1, read on the forward strand.
TTGTGAGTCGCTTTTTGACCATATATCAAATCATTGTATACAAAAAGGTGCAACGGTCATTGAAGGGCCATTTAATCCCAACCACTATTCTGAAATTGGGATACAGGTCCCGCCATATTCCACTTCACCAGTGTTTTTTGAAACATATAATCCACCATATTATCCCGAATTACTCGAAAATATTGGCTTTAAGACCTCCTGTAAAGTTCATACAAGGATTAACAGGCATGTCAATGAATATCTGAAGAAGCAGTTTGGGGCTATTTCGAAACCTGGGAACTCGGGAGATTTTAGAGTCAGGGAAGCTAACTTCAACCATGTTGAATCAGAGCTGGAAAAAATCCGGGAAGTTTACAATGATGCCTTTGATAGTAATTGGCATTTTCTTCCCTTGACCTCTGAGGAGTACAATTTTTCAGCAAAGTATTTGTCCTTCATCACTTTTCCCAACCTCGTGGTTTTTGTTGAAAAAGATAATGAACCTGTTGGGGTAATGCAATGCATGCTGAATATTAATCCATTGATCAAACCATATAAAGGCAGGATGAGGTGGTTCAATTATCCTGGCTATATGATCAAAAGAAATTTTATTGATGAGATCGTAATGTATGCTGTGGGTGTAAAGAGACAATATCAAGGAACAGAGGTGATCGACCTCCTGGTGCAAGCATTTATGTATATCTGTAGTAAATACAAAGTATTATCAACCACCTGGATGTCAGATGATAATATCAAGACGATTAAACTGGCTGAGTATTTTGGACTTGAACCTTATAAATGGTTTTCAATCTATAAGAAATCGCTCTAAAAAGGTAAACTATGACTACTAAGTTGATACCGAAAGACTGGGGTTTAAATGTAAATGATAAGCATGAATTATGTGCCGGAAAATTCTCTACGGTTGAACTCGCCAAAGAATATGGAACGCCCCTTCATGTAGTCCATGTAGAAAGATTGAAGCAGACCATAAACGACTTTCATGAGTCTTTTGTGACTTCCTATCCTGGGAGAATCTCTGTTCACTACGCATTTAAGTCAAATACTGTTCCCGGGATTTTAAAAATTATAAAAGAGTCCGATCTGAAAGCGGAGATTATGAGTCTTTTCGAGCTGGAATTGGCCTTAAAAATCGGGTATAAAGGCAATGATATAATTGTAAACGGACCGCATAAGCCATTGGAATTTCTGAAGAAATGTCTTCAAAATGAGGTTAGACTTATAATTGTTGATGCCCTCAATGAAATAAAAATCCTTGATCAGCTGTGCCGGGAATTACGCACCGATGTTAATATCCTGCTTAGAATAAATCCTGACTACGTCCCAAAAGGAATGAATTATGGTACTGCAACTGCAAGCCGTAAGGGTTGCGCATTTGGACTTGATATGAAGGGCGATGAAGTAGATCTCGCGTTTTCCATTCTTGAAAAGATGGAAAGAGTACGGTTTCAGGGTTTACATTTTCATATCGGCTCAGGAATTAGTCAACCAATAGATTACTTAAATGCTATTAACCGCCTAAAACCGGTCGTTGACAAGGCAAAGAAAAAACACTTCCAGATTAATATTCTTGATATTGGTGGTGGTATTGGATCAAACACTTCACGGGAAATGACAACCATGGAGATGCTCTTATATCAAGGATTTGAAAAGCTTCCAAAATTAAAAAGGTCTTCTGTGGGAAAAACCTATCAGGAATTTGCAGCAGCGATAACTCAGGGGATCACCAGGCTGTTCAATGGCCAACAAATGCCCGAACTTATACTTGAACCTGGAAGATGTATAACCAGTTCAAATCAGTTCTTATTATTGACAGTGCATGATATAAAGGAAAGGCCAGGTGTTAAAAAATGGTTGATCACGGATGGTGGTATTGGGACTGTAACCATGCCGACATATTACGAATGCCATCAGGTCTTCTTATGTAATGAGGTTAACCGGCCAGAAAATGGGAAGGTGACCATTATAGGTCCTGTTTGCTTTGCCGGGGATATTGTATATCGCAATATACCTATGCCAAAGGTAGATCGGGAAGAAGTAATAGCCATTATGGATAGTGGAGCTTATTTTACAGGATGGGAATCTTCATTCAGTTTTCCGAGGTCTGCTATTATCATTGTAGAATCTGTTCAACATAAACTGATCAGAAGAAGAGAGACCTTTGAAGATATGGTAATAAGGGATGATATGGGGAACGGTTTATGATTTTAATAATACAATTTTGAATAAACCAAACAAATATAGTTATGGCACTTCGATTTGCAGTATATGAAAATGGGGAAGATCAGATCCGGAACCGGGTTTGTGATTCTATAGTTTCAACATTCCTGGATCATGGACATCAGCTGGTATCGGAAGAGGAGGAATTGAATTTTGTTCTGAACCAGGCGAGCCTGGACGAAAGCGATCACTATTATCGTAAAACCACAAGTGAATGGATTATCAGTATTATTCACCTTCCGGAACCACAGGAGGATCTGAAATCATTTTGTTATACGGTTCTAATCAGAACCCTGGCCAATATGGCCATTACGATTGTACCTAAGAAAAGTGAAGTTGGTTCCGGCTTAAAAAATCCGGATGACTACATGATTTATTGTATTACTCCGGAAGTCGGTTTTTACGGGTTCTCTCTCAACTGTGAAAAGATCTATGAGTGTATGATGCCTATTGTCACATCACATGCATTATTAAAAAACCGAGTACTGAAGGATCTTCCAAAGTCTTTCTGGGAGCCAAGTCCAATCGTCAGGTCTCTGATGGATTATGGGCGGCAGTTAGATAAACTTGGCTTATTGCCAACACCTTTTCCCTTACAAGAACTCCTTAATAAAGAAGATCTGGATCATTTATATAATTTTTTCCAGATCAAAGGGATAAGTTATGGTAACCTAAGTGTCCGGGAGCCGGTGCATTCTATAGGGGAGGATACATTCTGGATGACAGCAAGGGGCGTAAATAAAGGATCACTTTCTTCAATTGGTCAGGATATATTATTGGTCAGTGGATTTGAGGAGGAATCCCAAACAATCATTGTGCATTCTACCCCTGATGGAGATCCAAGGGCAAGGGTTTCGGTGGATGCTATTGAGCACCATTTGATATATAGTACTTTTTCTGAAGTAAAAGCCATAGTTCATGTTCATGCATGGATGGATAATATCGAAAGTACCTTTCAAAACCATCCCTGTGGAACGATAGAGCTGGCCAATTCTGTAGTAGAAAAGATCAAGGAATTCGATCACCCTGATTCTGTTGTAATTGGACTGAAGAACCATGGAATAACCATTACAGGAACCAGCCTGGAAGACATCTTTAACAGAATAAGGGGGAATCTGGTAGCATCTGTACCCATGTATGAATAAATGTATGCTTTGAAATCCATATTGCACCCCTTGACAAGGTTTCTGCTTACAATCTTTGGCATTACATTTTGTACGCTTCTCATGCTATTTCTGGTATCGATTTATGAAGGCGTATCAGATGGGTCGGTCCGCTATGTGCGGGAAAGTGAAGCAGACCTGTGGGTGCTTCAGGGTCATGCATCAAATATACTTAGGAATACTTCGATCCTTTCCCGGCGCGTAGGGTATGATCTTAAAAGAATGGATGGAGTTCAAAATATTTCGCCCGTTACCTTCCTTCTGGCTTCTATTGATCTGCCAAAAGGACCAACCAGTATATATCTGACAGGATATGATGAAAAAACCGGCATGGGTGGCCCTCCCACCATTGTTGAAGGGAAAATGATCACTGACAATTACCAGATCGTACTTGATGTCGCTTTTGCTGCGAAACACAATATTAATGTAGGTGAAAATATTGCTTTTCAGGGTGATTCGCTGGAGGTAGTGGGCATAAGTGACGGGACAAATATGTTTGTTATTCAGTATGCCTTCATTAATATCATAACTGCATATAAGATCTACGGCACCACAGAATTCGTTTCCTGTTACCTGGTGAATATCAAGCCAGGGTATGATGTCTATCAGGTTGCAGAAAATATAAGAACTGAGATGAAAGATGTAGCTGTTTATGATAAAGAAACATTCGTTGAGAATAATGTGAAGGAGATGGAATCCGGTATACTAAACCTGTTGCTATCTATTGCCATCATCGGTGGGATCGTATTAGCAGTTATATTGAGTTTGATTCTTTCGGTAAGTGTTCTTGAACATCGAAAGGAATATGCAATTATGAAAGCAATAGGAAGTCCCAGGAATTATATAACTGGTTTAATCGTATTGCAGGCCCTTATATTGGCAATTTTTGGGATATTATTGGCTCTTGCTTTATTCCTTCCCCTACTGTCATTGCTAGAGATCATTTCTCCGGAAATAACCGGGAAGGCGACCTTAATCCAAGTTGGTTTCATATCGATCTGTGTAATGGCTATAAGTTTGATCAGTTCCTTTATACCTATTCAGAAAATACGAAATATTTATCCATTGGAGGTGTTTTCATGAAAAGCGATCTTGAACATAATGAAATAATTAAGCTTGTTGATGTAAGCAAAACCTACGGATCAGCCGGGAGGGCCAGACGAGCTTTAAATCCTGTTAATATCTCGTTCCATAGGGGAGAATTTATCTTGTTGATCGGTCCGAGCGGAAGTGGCAAAACCACACTGTTAACATTGATCGCTGGCTTCCAATCTTCTACCAGTGGAGAAATTTACCTTTTCAACAAACGAATACCATCTTATACAAGCAAAGATCTTCAAAAGCTGAGGGCGGCATCGATTGGATTTGTATTCCAGCAATTTCATCTCCTGGAATCCCTTTCGGTTATTGAGAATATATTGCTTGTCACAAAGTTTGCAGGGAGGGAAAAACGCTCTGCAAAGGAAAAGGCTGAGGAATTACTGGCCAGGTTTGAGGTCGGTCATTTAAGAGATTCAAGTCCAGATAAGTTGAGCCAGGGAGAAAAACAGCGCATTGCAGTTATCCGTGCGTTGGTTAATGATGCACCTATAATAATAGCTGATGAACCGACTGGGAATCTGTCAACTGATCAGGGTATGGCCATCGTCAGGTTTTTAAAAGAATTTGTAATGAAAGAGAACCGGCTGGTTATTGTTGCCAGTCATGACGAGCGGATAGCTGAATTTGCGGATCGGGTTTTTGTTATGAGAGACGGGATTTTAAATGAAAGGATCTCTTAATTTTATATAGATTGGATTCTGGAATATGTTGATGATAAGCAATCAATTCATGGCTGCCAATATCCGTTCTGGTGTCATAGGCAAAATATACACCCGGGCACCAACAGCATCATAAATTGCATTGGCAAGCGCTGCGCCAACTGTCGTGATCGCCGGCTCTCCGCAACCCTGTGGAGGTACATCCGGATTATCGACCAGTATAACATCGATCGATGGAGCATCGGTAAATCGTGTAATCTGGTAAGAATTAAAGTTTTTCGTCCGTATATCTCCACCACTGAATTTGATTTCTTCGAACAGTGCGGCGCTAAGGCCCATAGTAATTCCACCTTCAATTTGCAATTTCGCGCCCTGTGGATTAATAATCTCACCCATGTCCTGAGCACACACAATGTGTTCTACCTTCACCTTTCCAGAGGATTTATTCACAGATACGTGAGCAATTGTTGCCACGTAGGAATTCAAATAATTCGTACACGAAATACCGTATCCCATGCCGCTGGGACTTTTATTAAACTTATGCCCAAATTTATCCGCAGCAGTATTGAGTACACGAATCATACGTTCGTCCGTTAAGTTATTCATGCGAAATAATAACGGATCCATTCCAGCCGCCTGCGCAAGAATATCAGTATGCGATTCCATAGCAAAAACGTTTGTGTTGCTTCCAGGGCCTCGCCAGGCACCCGTTCCGAATGGGTGTACGCTGCGCGTACTCCGCGTTTTTACACGGAAATGCGGGATGTTGTAAATTGGTTCAGAACTTCGCGAACCGGTAAACAGGATATCACAGTCCCAGAAGGTGATACGGCCTTCCGCATTTAAGCCGGATTCCAGTTGAACCACCGCCGCTGGACGAAACGCATCATAAAAGAACTCTTCTCTCCTTGTCCAGGCAAGTTGTACAGGATGCCCGGAAATTTTTGATAATTTCACAGCCTCCCTGATTTGTTGGCCTGATTTTTTACCACCAAATCCCCCACCTACAAAGGGGGTTATTACATGAACCTTTTCTTCCGGTATTTCCAGAGTCTCAGCTACTGTTGCCCTTACGCGAAAAGGAGCCTGTGTCGATGCCCAAACAGTAACCTGTTCATCTTCTACATGTGCCAGTACCGCATATGGTTCTTGTGAGGCATGTGCAACATAGTGATTATAAAATTCCGATTCAACGCCCTGTTTCGCTGCAGCATGCCCATCAGGAAGGCTCCCTTTTTCAACATGAACACGGCCATCGGGTGCAGCTTTTTTAAGATAATCGAAAATGGACTGATCATCCACTTTTGGCTCAGATACATTCCATTTCGCAAAAACCAAAGCGAGTGCATCTTCTGCTAATTCAGGATTATCATGCAACACAGCAATGAGATCATCTTCCTGAATCACAATCGCACCAGTAATGTTCGAAGCTTTTGAGACATCGACAGATTCTAATGTGGCATCATGGGAAGGTGGTCGAAGAACTTTAGCGTACAACATACCCGGTAGTTTAATGTCACGAGTGAATTTCGCTTCTCCCATAACTTTTGCCTTGGCGTCGGTTCGCATTGTTGGTGTACCTGAAATTGTGTGTTTGGAAATCGATTTTATCGGCACGCCAGATATATGCCGATCGATCTGCTTTCCTCTTACAAGCTCGGCATAGGTAACTTTATTTGCTGCATTCATTTTATCGCTAACTATTCCATTTTTAACAACCAACCGCTCAGGTGTAATATTCAGACGTTCTGATGCCATTTGCAGCAATATTGCCCTGGCTTCGGCCCCCGCCCTGCGAAGTGGCGGCCCAAAAAATTTCGTACTTCGTGAACCTGTAGTGCCACTATCCCATGGACACAGCATAGTATCACCCATCACCATGTCTATTGAATCAATCTTTACATCAAGCTCTTCTGCCAGCATCTGTGCCATAGATGTAATGATCCCCTGTCCCATTTCAACTTTACTACAAAATAGAGACACCCGGCCATCCTCCCCAATTTTCAGATAAGCATTGAAGTTGGTGGGATAACTTCTATCGCGTTGCTGCAGAGCAGACGGATCGAAAGTTCCCGCTGTAAAGGATATAAAAACACCACTGCCTGAAATTTTCAAGAAGTCACGCCGTGACAACTGGAGGCCAGCCGAAACAATATTTTCACCTGATTGTAAGAATTGTTCATCGTTCATATCATTGGCCCTCCTTTAAAATATTTGTTGCCTGTTTTATGACTTGCACGATTTGTATATAAGTTAAAAAAAATAGTCTATATCCCCTAAAAGAATGTGGGATAATCGCAATTCAAAAGCTATGTTTTCCAACACCTTTTGGTTGTATATTTCCTTCAATTTCTGGTTATCAGTCGTAGATTTCTAACTTGTCTGGAGTCGAAGTTGTACATTTTGGCCTCATTTCACGCCCATATTGCTGTATCTTACTTCTGTACGCTGCCCAAAATTCAGCTCGCCATCAAAAGTAATCCCGTCGGTGGGCGGGATGTTCTCCTCGTGACCGACATAGGATTAACTGCGTTGATCCTTTTAATGCTCCGAATTCCGAAAACAAACTCTGGGCAATCTCATGTTTGCGGCAGGTGGCAAGCATTCTTTCTGTTTCTGCTTCCCTGAGGATCTGAAGCTTCTGCTCCTTTGTAAAATTCTGCGTTTACTCATAACTCCTTAAATTTAATCCACTAAACTGTTTTTAAAAACTGTCCAGTTATTTAAGGGGCTAATACTACTGATCCAGTATGATGTACTCTCTTGTCTCTACCACATGACTCCATCCAAAGAAGGGAGAAAGGTTAAAATCAGCATCGATGAAACATTTGAAAGTTTGAGGTTCGGACCAGCTCATCCGGCTGTCAGTTGGTTTTGAAGATGCCGACGACCTGATCGCCTATTTCGATCAGCCACTCGTCGCAAGTCGTGAGTAGTACAACGTAGATTAAGGTGGAGTGGAGCCGGTCCGATTCCAACAGTGGTCAACTGAGTCGATGGCTTCCAGACCAAGGGCTTCGCGCTCAATATTGATATTCGCAACCATGGCAGCCTCTGCAATTGCCAGGCGTGGATCGTCGCGCAGTGGCTCGAATACGGGAGAAAATCTCGCGATCGGAACGCACATCAGCATGCCGCGCTCGACCGCATGCTCCAGTTGCGTCATGGCCTCGTCGTATCTTCCCGCCAGCGCCAGGTATTCTGCGTTGTTGTACATGAACCGCCAGTTGGCGATGCCGTCGCCTGACAAGTACGACATCGCGTGTTCCACCAGCGATAACGCTTTTTCGAATCGATCTGTAATGCCAACGCTGGAGTAAGCCAGTGCGACATTGGTCATCAAAGCATAACCTTCGGTGTCGTACCGGTAGTCGGTAGCCAACAGGTCGAGACTGGCCCAACGCTCTTCGACGTAGTCGATCAGATCCCGGCTGCGATTGGCCCAATTGAAGAGCCAGAACAAGGGCTCTACATCACCAGCTCCGGCCAATTCGAATCCGAGTGCAAATGCTTCGTCATGGCGACCCGATAATGCCAGGGCGAGGATCTTGTATTCACCGGAACCTTCCTGAGCCGCTCGTTCGATTTGGAGGGTCCGGAGTAATGCATGGCCGAGCACGAGCTGCGCATTCACATCAGATGGCCCCCCTGCAAGCGAACGTTCAGCCAGGACGTAACCCTCGGCAGCCTGGCCGTTGTACAACTGATGCTCCGCATCAATGTGCAATAGATGCAGATTGTTCGGATCATAATTGCGGAAATGGTTGATCAGGGCCTGCGCGTTATCTTCCTGGCCAAAATCGTTGAGTAACCTCACCGCATTGCCGAATCCCGGCAGGTATAATGGGTCCCGTTGCGCCATTTGTTCCAGGAGTTGCAGTGCTGCGCGAGGCTGGCCTGACTTTCGAAGTGCAATATGCATCCAGTTGCTGGCGTCGATCAGGTTACGGTTGATTGACAGCGCCTTTTCCAGTGCGTCAAGGGCCTGCTTGTATTCTGTCACCTGATTGACGTAATAGAGACCAAGACCGGCCCAGGCTTCCGCCAAACGCGGATTCTTCTCCAGTGAAGTATCGACATAGCGCTTGCCTTGCGCATATGCGTCCGCCCGCGGAATCTTGCCATAGCTGTCGTCAGCAAGTAGCATCTCGGCAATACCGCGTTGCGCGTAGGCGGGCGCGTAATCGGAATCTTTGGCGATAGCCTGATCCAGGAGTTCCGCCGCGGACTCGATTGACTGAGGAGTTCGGCTGGATAGGCGTTGCCTCGCCAGCAAATAGAGGTCATAGACTTCCAAATCGGTACGCTGGCTCACCAGGTCCTGCTGTTCTTCATCGAGCAGCTGCGCCTTGAGCTGGCTTAGTATTTCAGCAGCAATTTCGTCTTGGATCGCGAAAATATCCGTGAGTTCACGATCGTATGTTGCTGACCACAGGTGATAACCATCGCCGGCTTTAACCAGTTGAGCGGTTATTCTGACGTGCGAGCCCGCCTTCCTTACCGAGCCTTCCAGGATATGTGAGACTCCCAGCGCCTCACCGATAGCCCTGAGGTCCTCATTCCTGCCTTTGAAAGCAAATGAGGATGTGCGCCCGGCCACTTTCAGATCTTTTGCTTTGGCCAGGGAGTTGAGGATTTCCTCCGAGATGCCGTCGGAAAAATATTCATTGCCTGTATCGTCACTCATATTGACGAATGGCAGTACGGCAATAGACTTTTCTATAATGGTTAGTTCTTGCTTTCCAGAATTAGCCTCAATATGATCCCTACTACTAAATATCAGAAATACAACAATCACTGAAATTAATAAACCTAGTATAATGAAAACAGGTAGATGCCATCCTGTACTAATCAAAACTGGTCTTTTACTGAATGTCTTAAGAACTGGTTCAGATGTAAGTATTTCGGATGCCTCAACATCCACTTCATAAATTCTAACTGGATATTTTACATTCTTCAGGGCCTCTTCCCGGATAAATTCAGTTTTGATCCCTTCTTTGTTCTGGATGTTCCGGAACACAGACTCAGATACATATATCCCTCCTGCAGGAGCCAGAGGCTCCAACCTTGAGGCAATGTTCACTCCATCACCGAAGACATCCTCATCCTCCACGATCACCTCGCCCAGATGGATGCCGATCCTTAGTTTAAGCTCAGATTCGTCTAAACAAGTTTTCTGAATTTCGATAGCGCAATAAACCGCATCACTGATGGTATTGAAGCTGGCCAGCACACCATCCCCCATCTCTTTAAGCCATTTGCCATGGTGCTTTTCTATCAGTGGTTTCTGCACCTGGCGGTTTTTTTTCAGTAATTGAAAGGCACTTGCTTCATGCTCACCCATCAACGCCGTATATCCGACAATGTCGGTGAACATAATGGCGGCGAGTTGGCGGGAGATTTCAGGCATAGTTCCCCAAGATAGATAAAAAAAGCTGGAAGTTCAAAGCGCTATGTTCGATGCATGTTAAGATGCATTTAAAGTTAATACCAAATGCAATGGCCATTATAAGATACTACGACTTTTTAATTCCTCACTTGCCTCCAGGCGTTCTAATGCCAATCGTTTTTCTAATATTGCCTCTTTGGCTTTCCGCAATATCTGTTTGAACTGAGGCTCATTACGCAAAGATTCAAAAGGCGGGTCGTATTCAGCAAAATCGCAGAGTCCAAATCCAAAATGATTTGTATCATGATATTGTTGTAACCATTTCAAAGCCTCCTTTTTATTGCCTAATAAGGCATATATTTTCGCAAGCTCATATCCGCTTTGATTGGCCCATTGCCTCTTAAGGTCAATGGCTTTCAATATGTAATCCCGGACCTCGGTTAAATTTGTTATTGCCTCCTCTTCCTTACCATTTTTCATCAGTACATAACTGTACATATGTTTATCATTATAACCCCGAAGTTGGATCACATCGGATCTGCTCGCATATAGTTGCCTGAAAAACTTTTCTGATTCCACATATTGGCCATTCATCATGTGAATTAAGGCGAGTTCATACAGGGCACTACTCTCTGCATTTATTTCAATTAATTTATCAGCTATTTTCAGATTTTTAGCCCATTTCCCCTGGCACCTGTTGATATGGGCCAAGCCATCATAGGCCTCAATTAAATCAGGTTGAATCTTAAGGGCTTCGTTAAAAAACATTTCAGCTTTTTGGTAATTGGAAGCATTCATATAGAGCCCGCCTAATTGATTGTAAAGTTCAGGTAATTGTGATCCTTTTATCAATCTTGATGCCTTTAAAAGAAATTGAAAAGCATTACTGGTCTCCAGTTCCCAGTTATAAATATCGGCAATCAGAAGCATAGCCGCGGCATTATTAGGATCTATTGCAAGTGCCTGATTACAATCCGCCATAGCTTTACTTAGAGAGTTTTCAATAAAATAAAAATAATTGCCTCGAATCAGATATGCTTCGGTAAGATTAGGGTCCAAATCCAGGCTGCGGTTACAAAGCATTAATACTGAATCAAGTGGCTGATCCAACATATATTCCTTGAATCTATTGCGTGTATAATAAATTTCAGCAATCCCGACATAGGCCAGTGCAAAATTAGGGTCCAATTCCAATGAGCGCTGATAGAGACTCATAGCATTTTCATAATCGGGATTTTCACGCAGGTTTTGATATCGCCTGGCATATTCTTTTGCTCGTAAATAAAAATCATATGCCATGATGTTTTCAGTTGCAATGGATTCTATTAACTCCTTCTCACGGCTGGTAAGTTTCGTCTCCAGTGTTGCTGCAATATTTTTTGCGATTTCACTTTGAGTGGCAAAAATATCTGTCATTTCACGGTCATAACTTTCTGACCAGAGATACTTATCCTGGCGCGTATCTATCAATTGTACTGTGATGCGTACTTTATCGCCATATTGTTGTGCGCTTCCTTCAAGTATGTACGTAACATCCAGTTCATTGCCTATTTGAGGTATTGTTTTTGAACTGGTTCTATATTGCTCAACCGATGTTCTCGAAATAATTCTAAGTTCCCCGATCCTGGATAAATTATTAAGGATTGCTTCCATGACCCCATCTGCGAAATATTGACTTCCCAATTCCTGGCTCATATTTTTAAATGGCAGCACGGCGATACTTTTGTCAATTTCTTCAATGCCTTCTTTTTCCTGAGTTGGATATAGGAAATATATGGCTGTCAGGAGCACGATTATTGGACCGATTAGGTACAGGATTTTCTTCCAATTAAAAGTGCCGGTTGTTTTAATTGGGGAATGATTGGAATGATTGGAATGAGGCACTGTGATTACATCTTCTTCCTGATTTGTTCCCTCCGCAGCCTGTATTTCATAGATCTTAACCGGGTGCTTAACATTTTTCAGTGCCTCTTCACGAATAAAAGAAGCAACAATGCTTTTTTTGTTCTGGATATTCCGATACACCGATTCGGAGGCATATATGGAACCGGCAGGAGCAAGGGGTTCCAGCCGGGAAGCGATATTGACCCCGTCGCCAAACACATCTCCATCTTCTACGATGACTTCCCCCTGGTGGAGACCAATGCGAAGTTTCAAATCGGGCTCTTTTTGGCAGGCTTTCTGGATGGCAAGAGCGCAATAAACCGCATCACTAACGGTAGAAAAACTGGCCAGTACGCCATCGCCCATTTCCTTCAACCACTTGCCACTGTGCTTTTCGATCAATGGTTTCTGCACCTGGCGGTTTTTTTTCAGCAGCTGGTAGGCACTTGCCTCATTTTCACCCATTAAGGCCGTATACCCAACAATATCGGTGAACATGATAGCAGCAAGTTGTCTGGTTTCAGGCATAGTACAGCAAGATACGGAAAATCAGCAACATTCAAAATATCCCCAACAATCCCTCAGCCTTAATCCCCACGATAAGCAGCAAAAGAAAGCGTCTGATGCATTCTTGTTCTCTTTTCATATTACAGTAAATTTAACTTTTTCGAGCTTAACTTACTGTCCACTCAAATGTAGCAGGTTCACTATATAAACAAAAGAGACAAAAATCGGTTGATATTATGTAATACCTTAGAATATTAAGAAGGAATATATTGTACAATTTTGCATAGATGCTATTTGTCCACAGCAGGAACATTTTGGGTTTGCAGCTGTAGATAAATGTCAAATGACACCCTTAATTTAATGAAGCATAGAATTAAAAGGTTACTTCCAGGAGCTTATCTGATATGGGTACCTATTTTACTTTTTTTTGGATTGGTCAGTAGTTGTAAAGAGGATGCTCCGCCCGTTGAACCAGAGTACGATTTCCCGGAAGGTAAAATATATTTTGACACGTCTCCACTTGATTTATTGGGAGTCATGTTTTTTGAACCGATGGGTCTAATGGGTGTGTTCCCTCAAGACCACGGAGGATTTCATCATGTCGAACTTGGTGTTCCCGAACCTACAATACCCATTTATGCCCTGGCAGATGGTCAAATCAGGGCCTTGGGGAAATCAGGAGATGATAATTGGGCGGACATTAAATACAGTACCACTATCAGCGTGAAACTAGGGCATGTGGGGAGATTTGAGGACTTTATTCTGGAACAGTCTGGCCCTTTGGTTGATGGTCAACCACAATACATCAATATTGATGTTAAGAAAGGTCAGGTTATTGCTCATGTGTCTTCCTTTTCTGCTCTAGACATAGGATTGCATGATCAGGAGAGCGAAAAAAACTTTATTTATCCGGATCTATTTTGGTTCGAAACATTATACGCCTCTCCCATATTCGACTATTTTAATGAACCTTTGAAATCAGAGCTACTTTCCAAGGCCATCAGGCAACAGGAGCCCAGGGGAGGAAAAGTGGATTTTGATGTAAAAGGTGCCCTGGCCGGTAATTGGTTTATTTCTGGAAGCACCAATAGCCGTGATTTTGAAAAACAATTTGCTATTGGCTATGATCACATACACGCCCACCGGATAGCTATTTTTGACGGTTATGAACGTTTTACGAAAAACAATTCTACTTATTTTCATTCATGGGTTAAGAACAATGGCCCTTTGCCGGAAACTGTGGATCTTGCATATGGAATAATTAAATATGAACTAATTCCACGTCGATGGGTAGATCGAATAGACAGCGTAACCTGGGAGTTAAGCTCTTTGGAAGGTGTTGATGAGCAGATTCCCTGGGGCGTATTTCTATTTGAAATGCTTGAAACGGAAAAGATGCAGGCGGAATTTTTCCTAGGTAAAACATCGGATGAAGTTACCGGATTTAGTGGAAATCAGAGAGTTTATGTACGCAATCCATAATCTATATTTAGTAATCTGGATCATAGTTAAACTGTAGGTATAAACTTTACAGGCTTGTTATGCCAAGTTGCTTTTGCAGGTATAGATGAGCTACGCATTGTAATAGAATGGGGGTGAATAGGATTATCATCTCATTTTTCTTACATTAGAATTTATCAGAATCAATCATAATGTTACAACTATGAGTATACAAACTAACTTTTCCAAAATTCACATAGCTATCATTATCCTATCATCTCTTTTAATATTACCCAACTTAACAATTAGCCAGACAAGACAATCTGGGCAATGGTGGCCGAATACAGAATGGGGTGCTGATGATCAGGCTGGTGCTTCGAATAGAATCACTCCTCAAAAAGTAATGGAAGCCCTGAATTTGGCAACTACTGGAAAAATCTATGAACTAGGCCAGGTTTATGAGCAAGACATGCCGATTCCGTTCAATCGCACCTATTCAATGATACTACTAGAAAAAGGAGCAACACCAGGAGGAGATAACAGGATTGTCGGTAATAGTGAATTTCTGGCTGCTGAGATTGGTCAAGTTGGAACCCAGTTTGATGGACTTGGGCATATTGGACAGGAAGTTATGATGGACAATGGAGTTACTGAATACGTCTTCTACAATGGATTCACAGCGAAAGAGATGGACACAGGTGGAGGCCTACTGAAACTTGGAATGGAGCATGTCAAACCGATTATAACACGAGGTATATTAATCGATATCGCTGGATATAAGGATACTGACCGATTACCAAATAGCTATGAAGTAACGCTCCAAGATGTTTTGGGTGCTCTTAAAAACCAAGGAATGTCTGAGGCAGATATAACAACTGGAGATGCACTTTTATTTAGATTCGGTTGGTCATCGTTATGGACTCAGCCTGAGGCTTTCAATACAAATCCTCCAGGTATCGGGCTGGAGGTTGCACGATGGGTTGCTGAAAAAAAGGTGACAATGATCGGTAGCGACTCCTACGTTACCGAAGTAATACCTAATCCTGATCCAGGCTTGGCATACCCTGTACATCAGGAACTAATGATGAAGAATGGCATATTTAATCTGGAGAACATGCGTTTCGATGAACTGATTGAGGACAATGTCACCGAATTTTTGTTTATTGTTACGACCATTCGGTTTAAAGGAGCTACAGGTTCACCTGTGAGGCCTATTGCAATACGCTAGAAGTCAAGGAAATATCAATAAAATCCAGAATAGTTCATTGTCAGAAGAAGCAATTAGGCACAACGATTCGCCGGTAAAGTGATGTACTAGTAAAAGTTAAAAATCTTGTTGTTTAAAGATAGGGAATGGATATCTGAGTTTCAACCTAATTAGCAAATAGATAGGAATTATATAGGATTGTAAACTGTTGTTCTGTTAATATGGTCACTACTTCTCATTTCACATGTCATTTTTGATATATGGGGGGGGAGTTATGCTGTAGGGAAAGGCCGGGGGATACTTGCTGTTAGAACCTCATTATATATGTCGTACCGAGGTTATTTGCTTTGCTGAAACCTGATAAAACTATCGTGTACTCATTGTTATCCAATTAATATTTCGTAATTTATTGAGTAGTGATATCAATATAGGTCCCTTTAGTCACGGGATCGTATTATAACATTTTTAGTAGTTAGGCATACATAATCAAACCCGTATTTTTTAATTAAGGATAAAATGAAAATAATGATCTTGAAATCAGCAATTACAATTGTATTAACGGTTGTACCGTTTGTAACAGCCTCAAGCCAAAGTGCATCGGAATACAGCCTACAGACAGCAACCGTGTGGCAAACTCCACCCAAAGATATAATGGAAGTACTTCACTCACCACAACTCCCTTGGGTGTGGACAGCACCAACTGGTGAATACTTACTCCTCGCCGATCCTGTTCTCTTTCCGACCCTAACCGAGTTAGCTGCTCCAATGAATAAGCTGGCAGGAATCCGGGTCAATCCTGCTAACAATGGTCACCACGGTCGACACGGAGCAACATCCCCGCGCCTGGTCCGGATCGAAGATGGAGTTACAACACCACTCGACCTGCCAGAGGATGCTGAAGTCTATAATATTGAATGGACCGTAGATGGCCAACGCTACGCTCTCACCATCGGTTATCCAGACCGCATCGAACTATGGATCGGCTCTGTGGAGGGCAAAATAAATAAGATAGAGGATATTGTTCTCAATCCATTGATGGGTAATGCGGTGACCTGGCTACCTGATCAGCAACGTCTTCTGATACGCCGTATTCCACAGCGTGGTGCAGCTCCCAAGCCACCAGTCATACCTGTAGGGCCGGAGATCTTTGAAGGAGCAGGGGCCTCCGCTCGATCCACATACGAGGCTCGAAATTTACTCGAGACAGCTTATGACGATGCCCTCTTTGAGTACTACACCACAACTGAGCTTGTAATTGTCGATCCGGCAACGGGCAAGGTGAATGTTATCGGCACACCTTCTCCCTACTCCACAGCCGAGTTTTCACCGGATGGCAAGTATCTCCTTGTCGAGCGTCTGGTCGGTCCCTGGTCCCATGAGGTGGCGTGGTGGCGCTTTGCCAGTGAGGTTGAAGTAATTAACGATAAAGGAGAATTTGTAGCGAGTATCGCATCACTACCAGTAGCTGACGAAGTTCCCGTCCACGGTGAGCCTTTAGGGCCGCGTGCAGTTTCGTGGCGTCCAACAGCACCCCACACACTTTATTGGATTGAAGCGCTTGATGGTGGAGATCCAATGGCGGAAGTGCCCCATCGTGATAGACTCGTCCGTCTGGATGCGCCTTTCACAGAAGAACCCGAGGAGATATTCAGAGCCGAACATCGTATAATGCCCTGGATGAACGCATGGGGTGCTGAAGATGGAATGCTCATGCTCAGTCAACATGAGCGGATGCGTAGATGGCGTTACGTCTGGCTCCTGGATGTGGACAAAGGTACATCACGACTATGGTTTGATCTGGACGTAGCCGATAGATATGGAAATCCTGGATATCCTCTGTTACGTCCATTATCTAATGGTCAGTGGGTTCTACATCAACATAAAGATGCGGTATATTTTAGCGGGAGTGGTTCCAGCGACCAGGGTGACAGGCCCTTCCTTGACCTTCGCAACCTTGAAAATGGTGAAACCAAACGTCTGTTCCGCTGCGATCCGGAATACTACGAGTACTTCGTGGCATTTGCAGATAGCGAGGATCGTTTCTTATTACGTTCCGAGTCTGCAGTTGAAGTGCCCAATTACTATCTAGCTACGCTTGGTAAGAAGATAAAAGCACCTGAGGGTGAGGCCACTCGGGCTCTGAAGCGAGTTCCAATTACACACTTCGAGGATCCTACTCCCATGCTACGCGATATCAAAAAACAAATTGTGCGTTACGAACGCGAGGATGGTGTTCCCCTCAGCTTTGAACTCCTTCTCCCGCCCGGCTACAAAGAGGGCACCCCTTTACCAACAGTTCTCTATGCTTATCCTCAGGAGTACTCCGGTGCTACAACTGCCGGACAGGTCAGAGGCTCAGCCCAACGTTTCATGCGATTGTACGGTGCCTCTCACCTTTACTTCCTGCTTCAAGGTTATGCAGTGCTCGATCGAACTGCCATGCCTATGATCGGTGATCCCGAGACCACCTACAACACTTTTGTAGAACAATTAGTTGATGACGCAGAGGCTGCAGTTGCTAAAGCAGTTGAGATAGGAGTGACCGACCCCGAGCGGATCGGCGTTATAGGTCATAGCCATGGTGGGCTCATGGTGGCCAACCTTCTTGCGCACACTGATCTGTTTCAGGCTGGCATTGCACGTAGTGGTTCATATAATAAAACCAATCAACCTTTCGGTTTTCAGTCTGAGCGTCGTTCCCTTTTTGAGGCAAGGGATGTATATATCCAGGTCTCGCCGACTTTTTTCGCTGATCAGGTTAATGATCCTATATTAATCATTCACGGTGATGACGACTCGAACCCAGGTACCCTCACGTTCCAGTCCGAGGTCTTCTATGAAGCTGTGCGTGGATCAGGAGGCACAGCCCGGCTAGTATTATTACCCTTTGAGGATCATGGTTATCGGGCTCGCGAGAGTGTTGAGCATGTAATCTGGGAGCAGCTAAGGTGGTTTGATAAATATGTCAAGACGCAGGAACCGTAACACCATGAAACTCTGTAAAGTAAAGCCAATGGTCTTGTTATGACCTTATTGTCAGCTATGCCTGACTGGAACCTAAGTCCAAAACTTAGTGGGAGTCGCTGTATTAGGTAGTCACCTATGATCAACGCACTCATCATTTTTATACCGGGGGGAGAGGGTAGCTAGATTGTAGGAATGACCGGGGGTGCTATTTTTTAGTGCAGAAGCTTCAGCTTTATTTTATGCTATTTACTTATATCCCTGCTTGCACATACATATTATTGGCAGCCTTTTCAATAGTCTTACCTATACTTTGAAAAGTAGTCATTAATAGATTTCCCTGGATTTTCTTTCAACCAGCCCTGTAAGTTTGGTGTTTCAGATTTCTCTAATTGAGCATTACTCTGCTGAGTCACTTGTTTTTTACTGTCTGATTTGTCGAAGCCAGTCAATAAAAGTAGGAGTGAAAGTAGTCCCGTTAGATAAATTCCAAGTCCAAAATTAAATCCAACTGAATCAGTTAGTTTAGTGTCTAAGAGCATGTAAAGATAATTCACATTTTCTATCACAGACCAGTATATATAGATGCAAATACCGATTCCATAGAGTCCGCATGTTAAATAAATCCAAATATTTTGATTTGTGTTGTTGTAGCTATTGTAAAAAGCATATCCTGATGTTAAAATTGATGCATATAGTAAAATTGTCACAGGAATCCACTCTAAGCCAGACATGAAAATAATGCCCACTTCAAGTTCTATTGAAATCCAATTGATTAAGCATCCTATTATTATTCCTATTGAAAGAATTCCTCTTAAAAAATTCATAAATCAAAATTTACTATTTCATATCTGTTAGTGTTGTGTCAACCGAAATGGCCGCCAACTTGTTTATAAGTTAACTAAAATAGTCTATAGCCTCCAAAATTTTGCGGGATAAACATAACTATCTTACTATGTTATCCTTCTCATGGGAGTTGTATATTTTCATCTGTTTCTGGCAGTCAGTTGTAGATTTCGAGGCCTAAGGTGGTCTGAGTCGTACATTTTGGTTCATTTTATGCCACATTTGTAGTATTCTATGCTCTCAGGGTGTAGATATTTCAGCTGTTCAAGAGGAGAGTTGCAAGTTTGATCGTTATATACTCCAACTGTTGTAGGTTGTAGGGTGGAAATGGGGGGAGGATGTAGGTATAGTATCAGGTTTCAAGCCCTTGTTGTACTCACCAAATCTACTTATCTTAGCAGAAGGAAGTATGCAAATTCTATGCGAATAAAAAATTCAGGCACCCGAAAATGTTCGTAAGTGCCTGATAATCAAGTGACCGACATAGGATTAACTGCGTTGATCCTTTTAATGCTCCGAATTCCGAAAACAAAGCCTGCAATCTTCGATTGATGGCCTTTTTCTTTTTCTTAGCTCGCATGAACTGTGTTCAGCTCGCCATCAAAAGTAAAAGCCCACAGCTTTCGCGGCAGGCTTTGTTCTCCTCGTGACCGACACAGGATTCAAACCTGTAACCTCCTGATCCGTAGTCAAGTGCTCTATTCAGTTGAGCTAGTCGGCCTTCAGCTGCAAATATAATCCCTATTTTTTTTTCGCACTTAGAAAAATAGATTCTTTAATCCAGGTATAACCTATCTTATTATTTGTGAATAAATGTTAAATCCATGAGATTCTGTGAATCATAGTATCTATACTCTTTCAAAATGTATTATCTTTGTCGCCTTAAATTCAGAGATTAATATTTATGAAAATGTCAAAAATAGTTGGATTGCTGGTGGTGATGGCCTTGTTCTTAACTGCAAGCCTTGGCATTGCGCAGGAAGAGCAGGAAATAGACGAAAAGAAAGAGAAGAAATCCTTCGAAGGTGCGCGACCCGACCTTCCTGGTGTATTGGGCCTGGACCTTGGTTTTGTATGGGCTCCGGACCTTCCAACTGACATGTCCTCGAAACTCTGGCCGTCCATTTATTTCCGAGGGTACTATAAATGGGATCTCTGGCTTGGGAAGTCTAACTTTTCTATTCATCCAGGTATATCAGTAACTTCAGAAACCTATACATTCTCAGAAAACAGAAGTTTTGCCTCCGTTCCTGGTCTCGAAGGATACCAAACGGTATTGGTTGATCTCGATACGATTCTCGCTCCGGATGCGGATATTAAAAGATCACAGTTTAATGCAGTATACCTGGGTATTCCCATAGAGTTTACTTATAACACAAACCGGGAATTCCCTAAAAAATCCTTTAAGATCACAGTAGGGGTAAACTTTGATTTCAGGGTCGATTCTAAAACCAGGGTAAGGTATAAGCAGGATGATCAGAATAAGAAAATCAAACAGAAGGAAGATTTTGATACAGCCTGGTATAGAGTGAACCTTACTGGGCGCGTTCAATATGCCAGTGTTGGGGTCTTTTACAATTACAGCCTGACACAATTATTTGAAGGGAGCAATGGGCCATTAGGAACTACAACTCAACCCATGTCTTTTGGTATCTCCTTTGACTTATTCTAGGTAAATCAAGCTTATCGGGTTAAATAAAAATACGAAGTTTTATAATCGCCTCTGGATCTCCTATTGTTAACCCTTTATTGGATTATACCAGAAAATACAGGCTGAAAAAGGAAATAACCAATCCAAGGGCAAATCCTGAATAGACTTCTATTGGTGTATGTGCATCAAGATACAGCCGGGCAGACATAATTATTCCTGCTACCAGAACGATGGACACAAGTGTCCACATCAGGTCATGCTCGGGGAAGATCAACATGATAGATAAGAGAAATCCAACCATGCACCCTGCACCAGCGGCATGAACACTGATCTTGAAAAAAATAGTAATGACGGTCAGTGCAGCAACCAGCAAGCTGGCAGCTATGAATATGGTCAGGATCAGGTCATTTATCTCAATCTTGGAATGGAATAAATAGGTAGTGATTCCGTAAAAGATTGTTATAAAAGTAAAAGGCATTACTCTTTCAGACCGCTTCCTGAGTTTAATACTTGAAATTGTCATGGTCGACCGCAATCCCAGAATGCTTAATGCCGGAATGATAAAGGTCGTTATAAAGACCAGTAATATGATCATTAATGCGATTTTGCCTGAAACTGGTTGCAGAGATTGAGGAAGGAAGAAAAGTAAAATCAACAGCAATAAGGTAGGCATCAGTAAGGGATGCAAAATGTATGATATGAGATTTGCCAGGATCCTGCCCACTATAACTCCTTTCTTAACCTGGCCACAGGAATATTCATTTGCTCCCTGTATTTCGCAACTGTCCTTCTGGCTATATTATATCCTTTGGCTTTCAACAGCTTCTCCAATTTATCATCGGATAGTGGCTTACTCTTATCTTCATTTTCGATCATATCTTTCAGGGATTGTTTGACCTCCCTGCTGCTCACATCCTCGCCGGAATCTGTGCTTATTCCTTCTGAGAAGAAATATTTCAACTGAAAAATGCCAAATTCAGTCTGGATCGACTTGCTGTTAGCTACCCTGGAAACGGTGGAAATGTCCATATTTATCGTTGTGGCAATATCCTTAAGGATCATAGGCCTCAGCTTACTCTCATCTCCGGTAAGAAAAAAATCAAACTGAAAATTTATTATGGCCTGCATGGTATTCAGCAAAGTCATCTGCCTTTGTTTGATGGCATCAATGAACCATTTGGCTGAGTCCAACTTCTGCTTGACAAAGGATACGGTCTGTTTGAGTTTCTGGTCTTTGGTCTTACTTTTAGCATAGGCATCCAACATATCCCGGTAGGACCTGCTGATCCTCAATTCAGGGGCGTTCCTTGAATTCAGGGTCAACTCCAGCTTCCCGTTAATATTTGTAAGAATGAAATCAGGCATTAAATATTGTGTCCTTACCAGGCCTTCAGAGCTGCTGCCAGGCTTCGGGTTTAATTTTGTTATGGCAGCCATTGCGTCCTTCAAAGATTCTTCATCCTCTATGTTCAGCTTCTTTTTGATCTTATCGAAGTGTTTCCTGGTAAAATCATCGTAGCTCGATTCAAGGATTCGAATGGCTAATTTCACATCACCGTTTTCCTCTTCTTTTCTCCTCAACTGGATCAACAAACATTCTTTCAGGTTACGGGCCGCTATACCTGGAGGATCGAAGTCCTGGATTCTTTCAAGTATATCTTCCAACTCTTCTAATGAGGTTTCAATATTCTGGGAAAAGGCCAGGTCGTTAATGATGGATTCCATTTCCCTGCGGATGTATCCATCCCCCTCTATGCTGCCAATCAATTGTTCGGCAATGATCCTTTGTCTTGGATCCAGTTTCACATAACCCAGCTGATCTTTTAACATATCGATAAATGATTGGGCACTGGCTATCGGGATCTCCTTATCCTCATCATTACCTGAACCATCACCTTGCATCTTGTATCCTGAATAGTCATCCTGTAGATAATCCTCAAGGCTTATTTCATCATTCGAAGAGTCGACTGTTTCATCAAAATCAGGTTCTTCGGAATTCTCAAGTTCATTCTGGTCTGTCCCCTCCTCCAAAGCTGGATTGGTTTCGAGTTCCTCTTCAATTCTGGTCTCAAGCTCTGTGGTGGGTATCTGCAATAGCTTTATGAACTGAATCTGCTGTGGAGACAGTTTTTGTGAAAGCGATTGTATCAACCCAAGTTTCTGCATTAATTACCGATTAATTTTCGTCCCTGAATTTGCGTTCATATAATAATATCCAAAAATAGAATATTTCTATAAATTCATTGATAAAAACCCTAATATATAGTTGCTTTGCGATCCACTTAGGGTTATCATATCAAATTTGCCTTGATAACGAAAGAAATGAGGTTTTCATCTAATTGACATGAAAATTATGGATTACCAGAAGCTTAAAGTAATAAAAATCCTCCAGGATCAGGAACTAGGCAGGAAGGTAAAGGTAAATGGCTGGGTTCGGACCAAAAGGGAAAGCAAGAATGTTGTGTTCATCGCTTTAAATGACGGATCCATCATATACAATCTTCAGATCGTTGCTGATCCGGGTAAATTTGATGAGAACCTGATCAAAGATATAACAACTGGTGCCTGCTTATCTGTTCAAGGTGAAGTAGCTGAATCTTTTGGAGGTGGCCAGAAAGTAGAACTTCAGGCAGAAAAGATCGATTTACTAGGCAAGGCTGATCCGGATGAATATCCCCTGCAACCTAAAAGGCATTCTCTGGAATTCTTGCGTGAGATCTCCCATTTACGACCCCGGACCAATACGTTCAGTGCTGTTTTCAGGGTAAGACATGCGATGTCCTTTGCCGTTCATAAATTTTTTCACGAAAGGGGATTTTTTAATGTTCACACTCCGATCATTACAACGTCTGATGCCGAGGGAGCTGGTGAAATGTTCAAGGTAACTGCATTGGATATTAATAGCCCTGCAAGAACGGAAACAGGGGAGATCGATTATTCTATGGATTTCTTTGAAAGGGAAACCAACCTGACTGTTTCGGGCCAACTGGAGGCTGAATTGTTTGCCCTGGCTTTAACTGAAGTGTATACCTTTGGCCCTACGTTTAGAGCAGAGAATTCAAATACCACCCGGCATCTCGCTGAATTCTGGATGATCGAACCGGAAATGGCCTTCTATGATCTTAATGACAACATGGACCTGGCCGAAGATTTTCTGAAGTATATTATACGATATGTTCTGGAGAACTGTAAAGAGGATATTGAGTTTCTCAATAAAAGGGCCATTGACGAAGAGAAGATGAAGAAAATGGAAGAACGAAGTGATATGACCCTCATAGAACATCTTAATTTCGTGATCGATAACGATTTTGAAAGGATTACCTATACCGAAGCCATCAATATATTAAGGAATTCGAAACCAAATAAAAAGAAACGCTTTCAGTTTATCATTGAAGAATGGGGTGCGGACCTTCAATCTGAACACGAGCGCTTTCTCGTAGAAAAACATTTCAAGAAACCAGTGATCCTGTACGATTATCCTAAAGAAATAAAGGCGTTTTACATGCGTCAGAATGAAGATGGTAAGACGGTAAGAGCCATGGATATACTATTCCCAAGACTGGGTGAGATCGTTGGGGGCTCACAGAGGGAAGAACGAATGGATAGGCTGACCCAGCGGATGAAAGAATGCGGTATCAGTGAAAAGGAATTATGGTGGTTCCTGGATACGCGCCGTTTCGGAACCGCTCCACATAGTGGTTTTGGGCTTGGTTTTGAACGTTTTATTCAATTTGTGACAGGGATCGGAAATATTCGGGATGTAATACCCTTTCCAAGGGCTAGAGGAACAGCTGAATTCTAGAGATTTTGTCTACTTCACCTTATGGAACTTGAAGGCCTTGTTGAAGCGCTTGATGGGATCTTTGATCATTAATAAATAATATCCCGGAGGAAAATCTTCAACTTTGATACGATAGCTGTGCTTTTCAATTTCTTCAAGATCAAAGGAAAGAGAATTCCCTATAATATTGAAGAGTTCCATCTCTACATTCTCCAGCTCAGAATTGTGAATTTTGATGTAGATATATTCAACAGCCGGATTAGGAAATATTTCAATCTTGTTTTTAGTAGTGAAATCATCATCCTGAAGGTAAGGCAACAACACACTTTGCTCCTTTGCTAATGCTGACTGGGCAGTCGCAATTCCAAAGAGTAAGAAATATGTAAGAGCAAAGAGTAGAAGTTTCTTCATAGGCTAATGTCCAAATTTCATGTCTACCTTATATCTTAAAACAAGCAAATTTCGTTCCAAAAACCAGCGTAATTATTAATCTTCAAAATCAAGGCTGGTAATACAAATATTAACGTGAAAACACTGCTTTAGTTTGCACAATACCAATTTATAAGAAAAAAAAGAAAAAAGATAAGAAAAGTGGATTATTTTTTAATATAAAGAAAAGCTTGAGGGATTTCCTCAATGATGTCAGAGGCGATTAATCCTTCCCTTCCATATCTTTCTTCGGCAAGGTCGCCAGCAAGTCCATGCAGATAAGTTCCCAGGATAGCTGCCTCGGAAGGTCTGTAGTTCTGGGCCAGTAATCCGGTAATCATACCTGTCAATACATCACCACTCCCCCCGGTAGCCATACCCGGATTTCCTGTTGTATTGAACAATATCCTTCCATCGGGTAAAGAAATCGATGAATTAGCACCTTTCAGTATTACTACCACTTTATATTTTCTGGAGAAATCCCTCTGTATTTCCAGGCGGTCAAAGTGGTTGCCGCAGGGCTCTGTTATCCGCTCAAATTCCTTCATATGAGGGGTAAGAATGCTTCCTTCTGGCAATTTCTCCAGGAGGAACCTGTTTTTGCCGATAATATTGATGGCATCAGCATCGATGGCCATTGGATTGGAGTGATTTTCCAGTAGCTTATACAACATTTTAGTTGTCTCAGGATGTGTGCCAATCCCAGGTCCTATACCGACTACATTATAAGGTGCAAGGTCCGGGTACTGTGTCAGGTACTCCTTCTGTATATCGACCGTGACCATAGCTTCAGGTACTGAGGTTTGCATGATACTATATCCACATTGAGGGACTTGCATAGTTAGCAATCCTGCGCCTGTCCTCATACACGCTTTGGCACCCAGCACTGCAGCTCCCATTTTACCCATACTCCCGGATAATAATATGGCTTTACCAAAATCTCCTTTGTGGGCAAACCTTTTCCTCTCCCTGATCATATCCTTAACCGTCCTGCTTGTAAGCAAATAATTTGTGCTGGTGGTCTTCTCAATGAAATCCCTGCTTAAACCAATATTCACTGCAGTCCAGGCCCCGACATACTTTTCATTTTCAGGGATCAGAAAAGCAAGTTTAGGCATCTGAAAGGTAATGGTCATGCTTGGTTCAATAATGGCTCCATTTTGACTCGGGGTATCTGCAAACAGACCAGAGGCAATGTCGATAGCTACGATATGTTTAGCCTTTTCATTGATCTCGGAAATGACCTGTGCATAGATTCCTTCAACCGGCCGGGTCAATCCTGATCCGAATATGGCATCAATAATCAAATCATCTTCTGTAAAGTCTGGGAACTTTCCTTTATCGGTGATCATTTGTGGCCCACAAATTTTTTTTAATCTATCGAGATTTATTATAAAATCCGGAGAGCCTTTATCCTTATAATTCACCAGATAAGTTTCAATATTGTATTTTTTCTGTAACAACAATCTGGCTACAGCAAGACCATCACCACCGTTATTTCCACTTCCGCAAAAAATATGAATGGTCCTCTTTGAATGGAAGTGTTCCGTAAAGACCTTTACAAATGCTGATGAAGCTCTTTCCATCAGATCGATGGAAGCTATTGGTTCATTTTTAATGGTATAGGCATCAGCTTCTCGGGTTTCGGCGGCAGCAAGAATTTTCATACCTACAATTTAGGTAAAAAAACAAAAAGATATAAGCTCATCCTGTTTTGAGATGATGAATTGTTACAAGCGATCCGGAAAGTCAACTTTCGGAAATATATTTACCTGCTACTTTTTGAGTTCGGGCTCTATTTCCTTAATTAAGCTGATAAGATCCTTATCATTAACTTGCTTCTGAGAATCAGCCAGAACCAGGAACTTATCATAGATCTTCACCAATTCTTCTTTTTCAAATGTATAGCCAAGCTTTTCAAGTCTGTGCAATAAGGCATGTTTTCCACTGCGAGCTGTCAGAACAATGCTTGAAGGCATAGCACCAACGATTACAGGATCAATCACTTCATAATTCTCCCTGTTCTTTAAAAATCCATCCTGATGAATTCCTGAAGAGTGTGCAAAGGCATTCTTGCCTACGATAGCCTTATTTGCCTGCACAGGCATGCGCATCATTTTAGATACCAGATCACTGGTTGGGCAAAGTTGCTCCGTGTTGATATTTGTGGTAAGCCCAAGGTGTTTATGACTATACAAGATCATAACAGTTTCCTCGAGAGAAGTGTTGCCGGCTCTTTCTCCCACACCGTTCATTGTTACTTCTGCCTGCCGTGCACCATTTACCAGGCCGGCCATGGTATTGGAAGTAGCCAGACCAAGGTCGTTGTGACAATGAACGGCAATTCTGGCCTTATGAATATTGGGCACCTGCTCGACCAGGTACTTTATCTTTTCTCCAAATACCCACGGTAAATTATATCCTGTAGTATCTGGGATATTAACTACTGTAGCACCGGCATCGATCACTGATTCGATGATATTGCATAGGTATTCCAGGTTTGCTCTTCCTGCATCTTCGGCATAAAACTGAACGTCTTCCACATGTTTCTTTGCATATTTAACTGCCCTCACGCCCTGTTCCAGTATCTTATCCCTGGTACTCTTCAGTTTAGTATAAATGTGAAGATCGGAAGTGCCTATACCCGTATGTATCCTTTTTCTTTTAGCATATTTTAAAGCAGCAGCCGCCGCATCGATATCTTTCTCCAGCGCACGAGTCAAACCACAAATGATCGGTTCTGAAATTGCTTTGGATATTTCAACAACGGAGTTAAAATCACCTGGGCTGGAAATGGGGAAACCAGCTTCTAAAACATCCACTCCCAGGGCTTCCAGTGCTTTCGCTACCTCAATTTTTTCTTCTGTGTTTAGCTGACACCCAGGCACCTGCTCTCCATCTCTAAGTGTAGTGTCAAAAATATATACTTTGTCGTTCATTGTAAAATCATTAATATGATACTTAGAATTATGCTGTTCAAGACACTAAAATTCCAATTTTTTTTACTATTTCTGAAGGAATTCTAAAAATATTTTGGAATTGAACCCTTTATATAATGCAATTATTCTAAAGAACCATTCACCGGCTCGGCCAGTTTACCAGTAAATACGATTGCACCGGTGTATTTCTCCCTAACAATAAATATGAATGGTTTGTCGATCACATAAGCGGGATCCAAAAATGTGAGTTCCATGTCATTTTGAGTGCCCTCTATTTCCTTACTAAGGTTAAAATGGGTTTTGTGAATAAAATCAGATATAAATAGATTTTGAGTTGGGTAATATCCTTCAATAACCCGCAAGGGTCCGGTCAATCCGAAATCAGGGAAGAGGCTTTTTAACCTGATCTCTGAATTAATTTCAAAATCTGGTAGTATCAGATCTTCATTTGATTCAGTAGTCAGATCTAAATAACCATTAACCAGATCAGGGGTTAAATTTTCAATCATTTTATTCAATGCATCGTAACGGTTGGGAATGATCATGGTCAGGTTAAATTGTCCTCTGCCCAAAGGAATATCCAGCAATACAAAATCTTCCTGAACATATTTCTTATAAACTCCGTCCTTCAGGTTCAATCCTACACATGCAAACCTATCTCCATCTAAGGTATTAAAAAGAACCGGACCCGGGATCACCTTTTTAAATGGTAAGGCTTTACTGATATCAAAATAAAGCAAATTGATAATATAGGATTTGTCGGATGGAATTATGGTATCTACTACCTGATGTATCTTGCCATATGTTCTATTTTCAGCCCATTGGTTAATTTTCCTGAGGTTTTTGGGATTCTCGAAGTTCAAATAATTTACATCCGCATCATAATAGGCCATAATCTTATCGCTGGATAAAGGATTAAACTCATTTTGAAAGTTGATCCACAGGCTGTTCCCATTTTCGAATCGTACATCCAGGTCCACATAATTCAGCATCCTGCCCAACTCATAATATGATTTATTGATCTCTATGTCCCTTACTTCACTAATCTTCAGGAAATTCTTCAATTCTTCCTTTGGTTTCAATTCGAGAATATTCAAGGACATCCCTATTCCATTTCCCACTCCCAATGATGAAAAAAGAATATTGTCCTCAGGAGCATTCTTATTAAGCATTCGCAGTAATTCAAAAGAGAATTCGTTGGAAGAATTCAGGAGTATCTCTTCCTCAACGGTGAGGGGCCTGATCGAATGCATACCATTTGGATCGGTAGGTTCAGTCACACATGAAATGCTAATAAGCAGTATGATTAAAATGCCTAAGAGATGAATTCTCTTCATATTGATAAATTTTTGCCCTATAAATTTACGTAAACTTTTTACTTATATGAAATACACGCAAACTCATATAAAGGTTTAAACATTCAGGAAAAATTTTTAATTTCCAATAAAATAACGATGTCAACAGAAGCTTATTGGTTTAATTACTTTCTGTATTTCCCTTAAAATGAGTAAACAAATTTTATTTGAAGAGTACACATGCCGGAAAATGATGATAATTCTACCTATACCAGGTTAACCTGTCCAAACAATAGTTCTGAAAAAGATATACGAAAAGGAAGCCTGAGATGATTTATAATTTGAAAATTAAAACACATAAAAAACCAGGAGTCAATTTTCCACAGAATGATACATACTAAAAAAATTTAAACCTGGCTTATATCTTAGATTACACTGTAATCAGGTCTTCAATTACATGTTATTTACTATTTCCTGACCGAATTCAGAGCATTTCAGTAAAGTCGCACCTTCCATCAGTCTTTCAAAGTCATAGGTCACCCTTTTGGATTCAATTGCTTTCTCCAGACCTTTATAAATCAAATCCGCTGCTTCCTGCCATCCAAGATATTCGAACATCATTGCACCGGAAAGAATTACTGAACCAGGATTTACTTTATCCTGCCCTGCATATTTGGGTGCGGTTCCATGTGTGGCTTCGAAAATAGCATGACCTGTCTCATAATTTATATTGGCCCCGGGAGCAATGCCTATACCGCCAACTATGGCAGCCAGGGCATCAGAAATATAATCCCCATTTAAGTTCAAGGTAGCGATGATTGAATATTCTGCTGGCCGTGTTAATATCTGTTGTAAAAATGCATCAGCTATTACATCCTTGATAATGATCTTATGCCCATTTTTGTTGATAATTTGCCATGGTCCACCATCAAGGTTTTCAGCGCCATATTCTTTTTTGGCCAGGTTATAGCCCCAATCCATGAAAGCGCCTTCAGTGAATTTCATGATGTTGCCTTTATGTACAAGGGTTACAGAATCACGACCCTTACTGATGGCATACTCTATGGCCGATCTTACCAGCCGTTCGGTTCCTTCGATCGAAACAGGTTTTATCCCGTATCCTGCTGTTCCAGGGAATCTTACCTTCTGGAACTTATCGGGAAACATGCTTTTAAATTTATCAGCAAATTGACTAGCTTCTTCTGAGCCTTGCTGGAATTCAATCCCTGCATATATGTCTTCAGTGTTTTCTCTGAAGATCACCATATCTGTCTTTGATGGATCTTTTACCGGTGATGGTGTTCCCTTAAACCAACGGACCGGTCGAACACATGCAAACAGGTCTAGTTTTTGCCTCAGGGCAACATTCAAGGATCTGATACCTCCACCTACTGGTGTCGTTAAAGGTCCTTTAATACCAACAAGGTATTCCCTAAAAGTGGCAAGTGTTTCGTCCGGGAGCCAGCTGTTAAATTTATCGAAAGCCTTCTGTCCGGCATACACTTCTTTCCAGTTGATCTCTTTGGAACCATTATAGGCTTTTGCAACCGCATTGTCAAATACCAGTTTCGAAGCAGGCCAGATATCCACGCCGGTTCCGTCACCTTCGATGAAAGGAATTACTGGATTATCCGGGACTTGAAGTTTGCCATTTTGAATAGTAATCTTTTGTTCACTCATTTTTACTAATGGTTTTCTACTTGTATGAAAATAAGAAAAATCGTTTCAAAAAATCATGACTGAGGGATCACTCCGGGCAGTCATAGCAAATATAGGTCATTTTTTCTTTTTCCGGCTCCTGCTGTTATATTTCTCGTAGCTGAAGGATTTTCTGGGTTCACGATCTATAACAAAAGTGTATTTTATGAACACAGTGAGGTATTTGTCATTATTAGGACTGGCTGAGCTTTTATACCCATCAAGAAAGTCAGTTTTAGTGAACCTGTAATTTCCTTCCAGGCTTAACTTATTATATTTATCGAAGTAGTAGCTAACTCCGGCTCCAATCGGATAGATAATAGATGCTTTGGAATAATCATAATTTAAGAAGGTAGTATCAATTTCAGCTTCATTACCTTCAAGGCCTCCTTCGAGGTTGTGATTCGGAAAAAATACCACCTGGCCTATACCGCCAAATATATATGGATTCCATCTTTTAAACTGACCATCGATGCGGCTTTGCCGGAAAAGATCGATCATTCCATTTATATAGTAATCAAAATTAATTGAAGAAAATTCACGACTGTGTTTTATTTGTGTAAATCCTGATTTTGAAGATAACCTGAAAACGTTGATTTCAGCTCTCAGACTGATCCTTTCAAAAAAACGATATGCAAGACCTGCACCAATACCGGGATTTAAATAATAGTTCTGGTTTACAAAGTTGCTCATCCCTGCAAATTCTCCATCATATATGGCCGTTCCCAGACCTATAGATACAGAAAACCGATTAAGGTAAGGATTAAACCTGGATTCATTATAATTATATGGCTTGTTTTGAGCATGGCTGGTAAGCATGCTGGCCCATAAAAATATGGTCAAATATATACTGCTGGTTTTCATAGTCTGGTGCTTTAATAGCTTTCCCCTTGATTTGGGAATGAACCACTTTTTATATCATGGATATAACGTTTTATTGCTTCAGATATTACCGTATTCAAATCCGCATACCGCCTTAAAAATCGCGGATTAAAATCCTTATTGATCCCAAGAACATCATGCATGACAAGCACTTGCCCATCCGTATAAGGCCCTGCACCTATGCCAATTACCGGAATCCTCAATTCTGACGATGCCGTTTTCGCAAGGGAGGCAGGTATTTTTTCAAGAACAATGGCAAAACAGCCACATCTTTCAAGTTCTAGGGCATCTTCAATCAGTTTTTCTGCCTCTTCCTCTTCTTTTGCCCTAACAGTATACGTTCCGAATTTATAGATGGATTGAGGCATTAAGCCCAGGTGCCCCATTACCGGAACACCAGCTGATAATACCCGCATTATGGATTCTTTAATTTCTTTTCCACCTTCCATTTTTACTGCATGAGCACCGGATTCCTTCATAATACGGATGGCTGATTTCAATGCTTCTGATGAACTCCCCTGATAGGATCCGAAAGGTATGTCCACTACTACCAAAGCCCTTTTTGCCGCCTTAACAACAGCTGTAGCATGATAGATCATCTGATCGAGTGTGATTGGCAGTGTCGTTTCATGACCCGCCATTACGTTGGAGGCAGAATCGCCAACCAGGATAACCTCGATGCCCGAAGCATCAACGATTTTACCTAAGGAATAATCATATGCCGTCAACATGGATATTTTCTCGCCCTTTTCTTTAAGTTCCCTGAGCGTGTGCGTTGTAACCCGTACTATTTCGTCCTTATGTTTTGACATTTGCAATCAATATAGATAGACACCAAAGCCCTTTTTATCCAGGTTTACCTGTATATGCTCATTTAAAGTTGTTGACAATTCATATCCTGTGTAATTGCTATTTACCGGGAAAATCTCGTAACTCCTATTTATCAATACGGCTACCTGAATCTTTTTAACATCCACTTCGAGAAATGGTTTCATTCCCAGGATAAAGGTTTTCCCGGTATGCAGCACATCATCCACAATGATCACCGTTTTGCCTGAAGCCAAACCAGGATCAATATCTAATTCCACTTTACTATTCATTTTACCTTTTTTGTCCAGTATAATCTTGACAAGCGTCAGTTTAAATGGAGTGATGTGGGATAGTTCCCCGACTAACATTTTTGCCAGTTTAAATCCTTCAGTAGGAATTCCAGCAATGATCAATTCCTTCTCCGAAATATTATTTTCGTATATTTCGAAAGCAATCCGTTTTACTTTTTGAAAGATCTGATTTTTATCCAGTATAAGATCCTTAACCTCTTGCATGCTAATATTATTTTTTAGTGATCGTCAATTGAATCCGGAATAGGCATAACCTTACTGTCTTTAAAAGTAGATAACACTACCATGGATTGCATGTTGTCGACTACCTTAATGTCACTTACCTTTTCCAGCATCAGTTTCTGATATGCAGGAATGTCTTTTGAAATGATCTTCAGGATAAAGTCACCTGCTCCTGTAATATGATGGCATTCAATCACCTCGTCGACCGTATTGATCTCCTCTATAAATTTATCGATGTTTTCTTTGTTATGACCGCTTAATGTTACAAGTACGAAGGTTGTTACGCCTAGTCCTATCTTAGATATGTCCAGTTTAGCATGGTAACTATTAATAACACCGAGGTTTTCTAATTTCTTAACCCTTTCCAGGGTAGGTGCTGGTGACAGCCCGATGTCTTTGCTGAGTTGTGCATTGGTAATCTTTGCACTCTTCTGTAAGATTTCGAGAATTTTCCTGTCAATTTTGTCAAATTTCAAATGATGTGCCATTTCAATATCAAAATTTTATTCTGATCAAAGTTAAGAATTTTATCATTTGTTTTATAAATATGGCCAAATCTTTAATAAAATGTGCTAATATTCTTCTTCGACCAATATTTTCATTTCGCCATTCTATACCCTATGCGATCTATAATCTAAACCCGGTTTTTCAGAAATTATTGTTTTGGATGTCGTTATTTGGTGTATATTTAGACGCCAAATTAAATTAATTTCATGAATAAGGTTAGCAAACAATTTCTTTATACCTATTTGAACAATGTATCTCCGACTGGTCATGAATATTCTGGCCAGAAGATATGGTTGGATTATATTAAAAAGTATATTGATGATTACATTGTAGACAATTATGGGACAGTCGTGGGTGTAATCAATCCTTCAGCAGAATATAAGGTGGTGATTGAGGCCCATGCTGATGAGATATCCTGGTTTATTAATTACATATCAAAAGAGGGATATATTTATGTGATTAGAAACGGGGGGTCAGATTTTCAGATAGCCCCATCCAAAAAGGCTTTGATCCATACTGATAAAGGGCCTGTACCTGCAGTATTTGGATGGCCTGCCATCCATGTTCGCGATCCTAAAAGCGAACCTAAGATGAATGAAGAGACCATAGTTTTGGATTGCGGTTGTGATTCCAGCGAAGAAGTAAAAAAATTGGGTATTCATGTGGGCAATGTGGTTACCTTCGATGACGACCTGATGGAACTCAATAAAAAATACCTGGTTGGTAGAGCTCTGGATAATCGCATTGGTGGATTTATGATTGCAGAAGTTGCCAGAAGGTTATCTGAAAATAAAGCCAAATTACCGTTTGGTTTATATATTACGAATGCGGTTCAGGAAGAAATTGGACTAAAGGGAGCAGAAATGATTGCTGAAAATATTAATCCTGAACTTGCTGTAATTACTGATGTGACTCATGATACACATTCCCCGCATTATAATAAAATT
Source organism: uncultured Roseivirgaceae bacterium (assembly GCA_964389805.1). GTDB lineage: Bacteria > Bacteroidota > Bacteroidia > Cytophagales > Cyclobacteriaceae > JAGTVG01. The sequence goes on from CAYMFU010000220.1 coordinate 40,245, forward strand.
AAAGAAGGAGACCTTAAGGCTGGTAAAGGACCGGTCCTTACATATGCCCCCGCGGTGCACAACAATGTATTGAAAAACATTATCCAGGTTGCTGAAAAGAACAAGATACCTTTCCAGAGATCTGCCAGTTCCAGGATCACCGGAACTGACACAGATGCTTTTGCTTATTCAGGGAGCGGCGTGCCTTCAGCATTGATCTCCCTGCCTTTGAAATATATGCACACAACGGTGGAGATGGCCCATATGAAAGATATTGAAAATATTATTAAGCTATTCGTGGCATTCCTTTCACAGTTAAAGGAAGGGTATGATTACCGCTACCTGAAGTAAACGGATATTGCCCTCTAGCGGGAATTTAGATTATAAAAGATCAGATTTGTTCAATTGAGAATCCAGCCTTACTCATATCTTCCCAGAATGAAGGATAGGATTTTTGTACTACAGAAGCGTTTTCAATGCTTATGTCTGTTTTGGTAGCCAAGGGTGCGAAAGCCATAGCCATTCGGTGGTCATCATAGGTATTAATAAAAAGCTTCTGAGGTATCATTTTCTCCTGTCCCGGAATTAATTCCCATTCATGTTGGTTGTTCTCAATCAACTTACCCCCAATTTTCAATAACTCATTTTGCAAGGCTGCGATCCTGTCGGTTTCCTTAATCCGAAGACTTTCCAGACCTGTCATATGAGCAGAAATACCTTTAGAAGCACAGACCACGGCTACTGTTTGAGCCAGGTCCGGGATATCCGCAAAATCAATTTCCACATGATCAAGATTTTTCGTTTTAGTTAAGAGCAGGCCCTCTTCGTTAAATTCACTTTTGACACCCAGTTCTATCATTATATCTTTTATGCGGCTGTCTCCCTGGTAGGAAGGCAAATAAAATCCTTTCAGCAAAATTCGGGCTTCATCAGCCAGGGCAGTAACTGCATACCAATAGGAAGCACCGGACCAATCAGGATCGACTTTAAAAACTGATTCATTATATTTCCTTGCCGGTACATGTATTATATTTCCATCCGCTATACCTGAAACGCCAAAATGCTCCATGATGCCCAGGGTCATATCTATATATGGCCTGCTTCCTATTTTTCCAGTAAGTTCCAGTGTCAAGCCATTCTCCAGTTTGGGGCCAATCATCAATATTGCAGAGATATACTGACTGCTTACGTCTCCCTTCATTTTTAATTCTGAAAGCCCTGTGCTCTGGAATCCTTTAATGTGCAAGGGTGGATAACCCTGCTTACCTACATATTCAATTTTTGCGCCAAGTTGCCTTAAGGCATCGACAAGTATACTTATAGGTCTTTCGCACATGCGAGGTGTTCCGGTAATGATCCGGTCTTTGCCTTCAATTGCCAGATAAGCTGTCAGGAATCTCATAGTAGTTCCCGCATCTATCACGTCCAGTGTGTGTTCTTCAGAGCAAAGAAGCCTATGCATAGTTTGGGTATCCCTGGCGGTTGAAAGGTTGGCAATCTCTCCTTTCCCGGCTATCGCTCTGATGATCAAAGCCCGGTTACTCTCACTTTTCGAAGCAGGTACAGAAATTTTGCAAGCTCCTACTTTAGGTAATCTTTTAATTTCGATATGATGCTTATTCTCGAACATAATTAGCATTATACCATTAAAATTACAGCCATTTTGATCACGATGAATCAGATTATGGTCTTTTTAATGCCAGATTAAGGCGAAAAGTACTTTTTTTTAATAATTCTAATAAAAAATTTCATTATTTAAAGTTTTCTTCTTATCTTGAGGGCAACATTTATTACGAAAACCAGGTATAAATAGTAGAAACCAATTGCATTATGAAAAGTTTAATTAAAATTCTAGCTGTTGTAGGCACGGGAATGATAATTGGAACCGTAGCAGGTAAATATTTAAAATCGGAACGCAAACAAGCAGGGAAAGTTATAAAGGACCTTTTTGCGGACAGTAAATTATTTTCACGTTCAGATGTTAATAAAAACCAGGCCGAGCTTGAAATGTATTTTATTTAGTGCTGTGCATATAATTGCAATACCTTCCTGATCTCATTTTGTTCAACCCCCACGTTGAATACTGAGTTGCCTATGTCCTTCAGTAGGGAAAAATTGATAACTCCCTTTTCATTTTTCTTATCCTGAAGGCAAAGGAGTGTTATTTCTTCGATATCATCCTTAGAAATTAAGATCCTGCCAAAAGTTTTTAATATGTAAGCTTCAATGTTTTTTACTGATGATTCAGGAAGATCGCAATACTTTGCTGAAAGATAGGTTTCGCATATCATCCCGGCTGCAATGGCCTCACCGTGCAATAGTCTTTTCTCATCTTTTTGTAGAAAATAGCTTTCGATCGCATGACCAATTGTATGTCCGAAATTCAGGATCTTCCTTAGGCCTTTTTCGAATGGATCTTCTTCAACTACCTTTTTCTTTACATCCACAGAGTGTTTCACAATGCCGGACCAATTCTGATCTTTAAAATCGACAGCGGAAATCATTTCCCAATAGGATGCATCTGCAATCAGGCAGTGTTTGATCACTTCCGCAAATCCTGATCGTAGTTCTCTGGCTGGAAGTGTATTCAGGAACTTTGTATCAATAAATACCTTCTCAGGATCTTCAAAAACACCTATGTGGTTTTTAAATCCCAGAAAATCAACGCCTAATTTACCTCCCACGCTGGCATCAACCTGTGACAACAAGGTGGTTGGGATATTTACGAAGTCGATCCCTCTTTTATAGGTAGCAGCACAAAATCCACCCATATCGCCGATAACGCCACCGCCAAGATTGACCAGCAGAGATTTTCTTTCAAAGTGATTGTCCGTTAATTCTTTCCAGATATGAATGCAGGTATCCAGTGTTTTCTGTTCTTCCCCACTTTTAATCTCAATTATATCAGTGGGTTTGATTGCCTTATGTACCAGGGGCAGACAGTACAATCTGGTATTCTCATCGACAAGGACCGCCACCTTATCATAATCTGATGAATTAAAAAATGCCTGTATGTTGACGGATATATTCTGACTTATTTCAATTTCCTCAGGAAGCATCCTTTGCTTTTTGGAATGATTTGTTCATAATCTCCCTCTGTCGACGAATTGAGTTTTCATGGATCCTTTTAAATATTTCATCCATAAAATCTACATCCAGCCCCAGTTGTTTAGCCCAACTCATGCGGCTTTCTGAAATTTCCTTCCATCTGTTCTTTTGAAAAACAGTTACATTGTTGTCTCTCTTGTAATAACCGATCTTGTCTACAATGTTCATTCTAGTCGCGATCATTTCATAAAGATCCTGGTCAACCTGGTCGATTTCATCCCGAAGCTCTTCAAGATGAGAAAGAAAATCCTTATTCTTAGAAGTCGGATTTCTAAAGGTAACGGTTTCAAGGATCTCTCCTAATTGTATAGGAGTAACCTGTTGCCTGGCATCACTCCATGCATTTGCAGGATCGCGGTGAGTCTCGATCATTAAACCATCGTAATCAAGGTCTGTAGCTTTCTGGGATATCTCAAGTATCATCTCTCTGTCACCCGCTATGTGGCTTGGATCACAGATCAGGGGAATCTCCGTAAAGGTTTTTTTCAATTCAATGGGGATGGTCCATTGTGGCGTATTCCTGAACCTGGTTTTCTGTATGGAAGAGAACCCTCTATGTATGGCACCGATCTTTGTTACGCCGGCCTGGTGAAACCTTTCTATGGCCCCAATCCATAAAGATAGTTCAGGATTGATTGGATTTTTTATAAATACAGGCACATCAACTCCCTTGAGCGCATTGGCTATTTCCTGGACAGTAAAAGGATTTACTGTTGACCGGGCACCGATCCATAGTATGTCAACACCATGGTATAATGATTCTTCCACATGATGTGGATTAGCTACCTCCACTGCAAATTGAACATCGATTTCGTCTTTGATATCGCGGATCCATTTTAAAGCATTCACACCAATACCTTCGAAATTATTCGGTCGTGTTCTCGGTTTCCAGACGCCCGCTCTTATAATATTAATTCCCAGATCGTGGATAGCCAGAGAAGTCTCTCTCAATTGTTCCGGCGTTTCCGCACTGCAAGGCCCCGCCATGATCAAAGGTCTCTTCCACGGTCCTCCCCAACTTTTCAATCCTTTAATTTCCATCTATTTTTATTTAAATATTGCTAAAATCTTGTTTCTTTGCTATGATTGTGATCCCTAGTTATTAACCTGTTATATTTTTTAAAATGATCAACAATAATGATATTTCTTTTGATGATACTTTAGTAGCATTTTCTTCTAAAACAGACAAAGATCTCAAAAGAAGCTACGCTCTTTTTGCCGTTATGGACAAGAATCTAATTGTAAAATTAGGTACATTTTTCGTAAATGCAGCACTCAAATTTAAATTACCAGTAAAAAACCTGATTAAAAGCAACTTATTTAATCATTTCTGTGGTGGGGAATCTATCCCGGACAGCGAAACGACGGTTATGGAATTGGCTGAATACAACATAGGTACGATATTGGATTATGCTGTGGAAGGAGAAAATACAGAATTGGCTTTCGACCATACCGCAGAAGAGATTATACGAACGATCACCCGGGCGAAAGATGATCCAAATATTCCTTTCTGTGTTTTTAAACCCACAGGGATGGCTTCTATCGACCTTCTCGAAAAAGTACAATTAGGTGAAGCATTAAGTGCTTCAGAGCAGGTTAAATTCGAAAATATACGAAAGCGCTGGGATAGGGTATGTGGTGAATCTTATAAAAATGGAGTTAATATATTTATCGACAGCGAGGACAGTTATATTCAGGATCCGATCGACGAGCTCACGTACGAATTGATGGAGAAGTATAACAAGGAAAACACGATTGTGTGGAATACCTATCAACTATATAGGGTGGGGATGATGGATAATCTTGAGGAAGCTCTTAAACGGGCCAAGGAGAGAAAGTATTTTTTCGGAGCAAAAC
>CAYMFU010000221.1:0-6716 GCA_964389805.1 uncultured Roseivirgaceae bacterium
ATGGATTGTTTTATTGTTATAGCCACAAAGGTGAAATGGCCCTTGTGGATGCCAATCATGAAACCTTTAATGTTATTTCAACCTTTAAAGTTCCTCTTGGCACTAAAGAGCATTGGGCCCATCCTGTAATTAATGATGGCAAATTGTATATCCGCCATGGCAATGCGCTCATGGTTTATAATATTTCAGAAAAATAAATAAAAAGTTCTTCACATGAAGAATTCTTTCACCCAAATGCTAAAAGAAAAGCTTGATTACATTATGAAGAAATTAAAAGCCCCAAAAATATGGGGCTAACGAAATATCTCTTCCACTTTATGATAGCTAAGTATTCAATACTGTTACTTCAGGGGCACTAAGGACCCCGGCAGTTTTCATTTTAAGAGGCAGAATCGCATCAATTAAAAGCAAAGCTTAGATCAAGTATATTTTTCACTTATTTATATGTATTATTTTGGCAATGCTTTCTCGTACCCTAATTGTAATCTCTCCTTATGCTTATAAGGGGCTATTGTTATATTAATTGTTTATACTCGATCGAATTTTTCAATCAAAATGTATCTCAATAATTTCTGATCCGGAAAATTTGTTTTTAATCTGGATTTACTTAGTTTAAAAGGTTTTATTGCTGAAATTATATTATGAATAGCTAATTTTCGAAGGCATATATGCTCTTTAAAACCATCAAAATCACGTATAAAACAAATTAGCTTTGTCTTCCAAATATTGAAAGTACTATTAAAAAAAACACCGGATCATCATGTAGATAAAATCAGGAATAACGAAAGTAGTTTGACTAAACATCAATAATATTTATACCATATACCTAAAACTTTAACTTTATGAACGTACAAAAAATCTTAATTGCTTCAGCAGCGGGTGCAGCCACTCTATTTGCTTGTGGATATATCATTTATGTTTTATTATTTGGAAATTCACCTATTGGGCTAGAGGAATCAGCCTCTGGAGTGATGCTGGGATCATCTGAAACAAATTTCTCAGGCATTATCGCTATGGAGTTATTATACGGTCTCTTACTTGCCGCGACACTAAATTGGAAAGGGACGAATGGCTTTGGCTCAGGTCTGATTCCCGGGGCACTTATTGGATCTCTTGTTGGATTTACATTTGGCCTTGATTTACTTAGCACAACCAACTTGGTTAATTTTAATTATGTGATCTTTTCTGGCCTCACATATGCTGTAAGATATGGTTTAGCCGGGGGGGTTATTGCCCTTGTATATGGCGATAACAATAAGTAATATTATCTGAACCCAAGAGATAAAATCATAAGCGAGAAGCCTGGAGTAAAATGCACTTCAGGTTTTTCCTTTTTAAGGATATATTCATTTCGTATTAAAGAGATAAACCGAAATAATTTAATATGCATCTGATTCATTCTGAAATAGAAACATAAAATATTCATACTTTAATACAGTCAGATTAATTTCAAAATATTGTAATATTGGGTCGATAGGATATAGTTCATATAACCCCCTTTAATCAAAATCTCTAATCTAACAAAAATGACAAAAAAACCAATAGATCGCATTGTACCAATTGATATGGATGCCGTGGAATTCAAGAAGAATGGCTATAATCTTGTTGATAAAATCTCTGAACTGATCCATGAACTCAAAGACATGCCAGTTACACCGGCTGAAAATGAGAGCTCAGTGAAAGCCCACCTGGATTCAGATAAACCCCTGCCTGAGAAAGGAATGGATCCCGGCAAACTGATCACTGAGTCAGCAGACCTGCTTATCAGGCATTCCTTATATAATGGACACCCGAGGTTTTGGGGTTATATAACTTCTTCTCCAGCGCCATTGGGCATTCTCGGCGATTTTTTGTCTTCAGCTGTAAATTCAAATGTAGGTGCCTGGGCCTTATCACCGATGGCGAGTGAGATTGAAGCCCAAACCATACGGTGGATAGGTTCCCTTATTGGATATCCTTCCGGCGGCGGGCTTATCGTTAGTGGAGGGAATGTTGCCAATTATATAGGATTTATTGCAGCCATCCGAGCAAAGGCTGGATTAATTGTCAGGGATAAAGGAATTTCACAAACTAATAAATCTTTGAAGTTATACTGTTCTCAGGAAACCCATACCTGGATCCAAAAAGCTGCCGATCTATTTGGTCTTGGAACAGAAAGCATCAGATGGATCAAAACTGATGAAAACCAGAAGTTGGATATCGTGGACCTAAAAAGCGCTATTGATGAGGATATCAGAAAAAGCGAATTTCCTTTTATGGTAGTTGGAACAGCAGGATCCGTTAGTACGGGTGTAATAGATCCGCTTGATCAAATTGCTCTAATATGTAAGGAATATGATCTGTGGTTCCATATTGATGGTGCATATGGTGGATTTGCCGCAACAGTTCCTGAACTTAAAAACGATTTCCAGGGCCTTGATCAGGCAGATTCCATTGCAATAGACCCCCATAAGTGGCTCTACGCTCCACTTGAAGCAGGCTGTACCTTGGTTAAAGATCCAAGTCATCTTACCGATGCATTTTCCTACCATCCACCCTATTATAATTTCGAGCAATCAGCCGTAAACTATGTTGATTATGGAATTCAGAATTCCAGAGGATTTAAAGCCTTGAAAGTATGGTTAATTCTACAGCAAATGGGCCGAAATGGATATCAACAACTCATCAGAGAAGATATTTTACTGGCAAAATACGCATACGATTTATTTAATGGATCAGATGTAATAGAAACATTTACAAATCACTTAAGTATAACCACTTTTAGGTTTTTACCAGAAAGTCTTTGGGATAAGAAAACAGCTCCGGAGATCAGAAATTATCTAAATGAACTGAATCAAAAAATTTTAAATGAAGTTGAAAATAGTGGTAAATTCTATGTATCAAATGCCCTTATAAACGACAATTTTCTGATGAGAATGTGTATTGTAAACTTCAGAACAAAAATTGAAGATATACTTGATTTTGAAAGATTTATAGTCGAAACGGGGCTTAAAATAGACTTAGAATTAACGGAAAACCATCGCTAATATTTCTACAAAAATCATGTAAGTTTTATTATATTTTTACATTAACACAAACCACGCAACTTGTTCAATATCAATAAATTATTAAAAAATATTTGCGATTCTGAATTATTTTTTATTAACTTCGGCATACTATGTTTGACCACATCAATCAGCATCAGGAAAAGCTATTTAACTTATCAAAGGTAATTTTGATTGTTGTAGCGCTACTTATGTCCATTACCGTGATCTATTTCATGTTTTTTTATAAAAGCAATGAGATAACTAAAAGTTCAGTTTCAAAAGCTCAGGTCGAATCTGTCGACTTAGTTAGTGAACCTTAGATTATCAATACGAAATATGATCCCTAATACCTATCAATGTATTTGATATAGGATAGGAATATCCTCATCATTCAATGTTCCAATTTCTCAGAATATCAGTGGTTTTATAAACCAGTTCTTATGAATTGACTTTATATCTAAAGAATGCAAAAAAAAGCTCATAATAAAAAGCATATTACTCTTCAATCAACACACATCTGATGCCTTCCCTATCCATTTCAGCTACACATTTGTTACAATGATCGCATGGTGAAGTATGGTTCTCTTCCCGAACTTTAAGAATAAAGTCAGGATTATGGATCAAAGCCCTGCCAATGGCCATAAGATCAAACCCTTCCGTCATAATTTTACTAATCCCATCGGTTGATGTTACCCCTCCCAGGTATACCAAAGGAATTTTTACATTTGATCGGATTTTTTTTGCCAATGGCATGAAAAAATTCTCTGTAAAATCATATCGTTTTATTATAAACCTTCCAAACAACCTGAGGGCCCATTTCTGGATCCTGTCCTTTTCTACCTCGATCATATCCTTTACCGGAATATTACCACGCATAAGGAAGAAAGGAGTTTTACTTGTAAAGCCACCACTCAGCACCAATGCATTAACGCCAGCATCTTCCAGATACCTGGCAACTGATATAGCTTCAGAAACTTCCAATCCGCCTTTAAATCCATCACTTAGGTTGATTTTACACAAGATCGGGAATCCTGCTCCGACAGCTTTTCTTACCTTATAAACTACTTCCAGGGGAAATCGCATTCTATTCTCAAGATTTCCCCCATAATTATCTTTTCTCTTATTTGTGGAAGGAGAAATAAACTGGCTGAGTAAATATCCATGCCCCATATGAATTTCAACAGCATCGAAACCAACTTCCTTTGAAATAGTTGCAGCTCTGGCAAAATCATTTCCTGTTTCTTCCAGGTCTTTCTTGGACATAGCCTTTGAAAATCCTAAGCCTTGCAATAATCCATATAAATTCAAGGTTTTTGAAGGAGCCAGAGGACTTTGCCCCTTAATCGTTTTATTGCTTGAAAAAAAACCACAATGGGTTAATTGTATTGAAACAGCAGCACCTTCATTTTTTACTGCAGAGGTCAGTTTTTCTAAGTAGGGCCTGGATTCCTCATCGACCACCATCTGGTGGCTATGTGTTCTTCCTACATTGCTGACGGCTCCATAGGAAACTGTAGTCATACCAATCCCTCCTTTTGCCAGCCTGAGGTGGTGTTCTGTTAAAGCTTCGGTTGGCAAAGAATTTAGATAAAATCCTTCATATGTGGCCGTTTTTATAAACCGGTTCCGAAGCAAAACATTCCCCAGCTGGAACGAGGTGTATGCTTTTTCTAAGGGCGTAATAACTAAGTGCTTGTATTCCAGTATTTTATATAATTAAATTGTCGATCAGTCCTTTACTGTTTCCTCACCGCCTCCATCGGGAATTCATTGCCATCAATAGAAGTAGATCCATGAAAAGCCTCACCATCAAAGGTACCCTTCAAATCCAAAACATATCCCTGGATATCAAAGGTCGCTGTTAACTTATCCTCTTCGATAACTAGGTCATCAAGATCGACACTTCCCAAATCAGAGATCAATGATCCTGTATAACCATCTTCAACGTTATTAATAGTCATATATGCGGCATATTCAGTACCTTCCATCTCAAAGGTATAATGCCACTCCCCTACGTATCTGGAAGCTGTACTTTGGCTTGTCTTGCAGGCAGTAATTAATGCTCCTATTACAAGAAGCCAGACTGCGCTGCTAAATAAAAAATTTCTCATAATATCTAAGTTTTAAAAATGTTGAAACAATATCCGTTTTTTCTTATAAACATGAAAACTCTTTTAATTTTTTTTATAGGGTATCACAATATTATTATCTTTTAATATGTGTATTAACAATAGTCATAGAAGTAAAATGATACAGCTGATCAAAATGGTTCAGAGAAATCCCCTTATCAATGTATACTATATAGTGTTTTTTTCTATATCTTGCTCAAAATTCAAAAATTATCATTTTTTATTTACATGAGTTCGCCAATTCACAGATTATCAGCAATTGTTTTTACGGACATTGTCGGATATACATCAATGATGGGAGAGAACGAAGATGTTGCACTCAAAACACTTGAGATAAATAGGGGAATCCACCAGAAATATTTCAGAAAGTTTCATTCAACCTATCAAAAACAAATTGGAGATGGTTTCCTTGGTGTCTTCGATTCTGTCATACAGGCTGCTCATGCATGCAGTTATATCTTACAAGAATGTAAGGATGCAAATATAAATATAAGAATAGGCATACATGAAGGCGAAGTAATTTTTAAGGATAATGATGTTTACGGTGATGAAGTAAATATTGCATCCCGAATTGAAAGTGCAGCAGAAAGTTGCACAATCTATGTCTCTGAAAATGTAAAAAGAAATCTTGACAACAAAACAGGATTCAGTGTTGAATTTATCCAGGAGTTTGAATTAAAAAATGTTAAAGATTCTATGAACCTTTATGCTTTGAAGGTTGATATTGAAAAACTACCTGATATTTCTTCATTAAATCCAGTGCGGGCTCAAAGGAGTATAATTGATCAAAGATGGTTTAAAATTGGGATTTACATTCTTATAGGTGGTCTGATTCTGTTTTTACTAGTAAATTATGATTCGATTTACGATTCAATTAGCGGATCAAAGAAGCAAAAAGAAATAAACCTTTCTGAGAAATCCATTGCGGTTCTGCCATTTCAGAATTTTAGTAATGATTCTACCATGGATTATCTAGGTGATGGATTTGCAGATCATATTATAAATAATCTTTCCAGAATACCTGATTTCAGGGTAATAGCCAGAGCCTCTTCTTTCCGGTTTAAGAAATCTGATAAAACCATTCATGAAATTGCGGAGGAATTAGGGGTGCAGAATATCCTGGAAGGGAGTTTTCAGATCATAAATGATCAGATTCACTTGAATTTAAACTTAATACATGGAATATCAGGAGAAATCCTTTTTTCAGATACCTATGAAGGCCTTATCAGTCAGTTGTTCCAATTGCAGGATAAAGTAGCTGTGAGTTTCTCAGGATCTCTGGTGGGTTCTTTTATTAAGTTCATTGACCCTCCCAAAAAAGAGAGAGAAATAGATCTGGAAGCATTTAAGTTCTATCAGCACGGACAAAGCTTGTTAAAGGAAAATTATATTTATCGAAATACTATCCTGGAAAGTAGGAAACTATTTCAGAAAGCCAGCAAAATTGATCCCAACTGGTCAGCTCCCTACGTTGGCATGGCGGAATCCTTTTTACTTGAATTACATTATGGTTATACAGTTATAAATCGTGTTCAAGACAGTATTGAATTCTATGTAGAAC
>CAYMFU010000222.1:0-10641 GCA_964389805.1 uncultured Roseivirgaceae bacterium
TCCTTACTTTTATATATCAGCATATCTCGGACATGATCAGATTGATTATACAGAGGCATCAGCTCTTTCAAATGGAAAGTGGATTAAAGAAGGATCCTGGAAAGGGGGCATTTTGCCAATAAACGAACTGATCCCGGAAAGTGCCATGAAAACTCTTGAAGTTTTCTACAGACAAGCCTTAACCTTTTTGCTTTATCAATAGTGAGTTAATATATAATTCGTAAATTCCATGTACTGAACAGGAATGAAACAGGGAAATTTTCAATTATTGTAGGATTTATGATTTTTCGTAGATATATCACGCCATTAATTCTCCTCACCATATTATTATCATGCAACGTGGAGAACCATACAAATAGACCTAATATAATTCTAATTATGGCAGATGATATGGGTTACGAATGTTTAAGTTGCTATGGTAGCACTTCATACACTACGCCTGTACTTGATAAACTGGCCTCAAATGGTATTCAGTTCAATCAATGTATCTCTCAACCGCTCTGTACTCCTTCGAGGGTAAAGATCATGACTGGGATGTACAATTATCGTAATTACGATTATTTTGGGCATCTGAATAATGACTCGTATACTATAGGTAATTTGCTAAAGGATGCCGGGTATGCAACCTGCATTGTAGGTAAATGGCAATTAAATGGTCTGGCATATAAAGACAACATTTCGTATTGGGATGATTCAAACAGACCAATCAAATTTGGATTTGACGAATATTGCCTATGGCAACTGACTCAGGGCCGAAATCAGGGGGAGAGATTTGCTGATCCACTCATTGAACAAAATGGTAAAATTCTGGATACGGACATTGATGATTATGGTCCGGATATTTTCACAAATTACCTGTTAGACTTCATTGATAGAAATAAACAGGCACCTTTCTTTATCTATTTCCCTATGGTTCTGGTCCATGAACCTTTTGTACCAACACCTGATTCCAAAGACTGGGCTGATCCCTCTATGCGGTATAAGAAAGACACGTCATATTTCAAGGATATGGTGTCCTATACGGATGGGATCGTTGGAAAGATTGTGGACAAGCTTGAACACCTGAATATCGGTGAGAATACTTTGATCATTTTCACGGGAGATAATGGAACTCACCCAACTATTTATTCAAATACTGTAGGTGGAATTGTGCGTGGTGGCAAGGGCAATACCATCGATGCCGGAGTTCATGTCCCACTCATCGCTTATTGGCCTGATAAAATTAAAAAGGGAATCCAGTTCAACGGTTTGATCGAATTCAGCGATTTTTTCCCGACTCTGGCGGATATTGCAATGCAGCCGACTGAAAGCGATGGCATAAGCTTTTATCCCTTGCTGAACGGTGAACCCTATAAATCCCGAGAAATGGTATTTGTTCATTATGATCCTAAATGGAGTAAAAATGTAAATCAATACAGAAATCAATTTGTTCAGACAAGGGAATTTAAACTTTATCAGGATGGACAATTCTTCAATATAAAAGAAGACCGCTTAGAGAAATACCCATTGAACCCAGATTCTATTGGTATAACTGAAATTCAGATAAAAAGCCATTTGGAGGAAGAACTGAGGAAACACCCGGAATGGAAGAATACTGACTGATCCAAGATCCTGAGACAACTTATTTATTATGTTTCCGCATTGAATGAAAATTATCCTGGAAATGGGTTCCGCCTGTTCTCCAGGATACCCTGAAATTTAAGATATGAATATATGTTTTCAATAATTTTCTAAAATTTTCTAAAAAAGTCTTCATCATGTGAACATATGTTCATATGTTTGCGTTTATATTAATAAAAATCAATTCAGATGGAAAGTATTGAAAAAGTCAAAGGTATAGATATAAAATCCATAACCGATATTGAAAAGCTTGAAAAAGTATCTTTTATATTAAAAACCATCGCCCATCCTCTCAGGATCGGGATCATAAGTCTTCTGGTTGAAAATGAGAAGGTCTGTGTTAATGATATTTGTTCACAATTGGACTCTGAGCAATCCCTGACTTCTCATCATCTGTCAAATATGAAATTAGCCGGGATTTTGGGAAGTGAAAGAAATGGAAAAAATATTAACTACTACTTGAAGATGACTGAAGTGGTTGATGTGATCAAATGTATGAACCGATGTGAATTTCTATAGTGAAGCATCAATTGCTTCACTTTTTTTGTAAAAACATATGAATAAATAATCATATAAAGTGTTAATAGCGGGATATATAGCTGCAGTCGTGATAGGTTTTACATTGGGTCTTATCGGCGGTGGTGGTTCAATACTGACGGTACCTGTTTTAGTGTACCTGCTTCATATCAATCCTGTACTGGCTACAGCCTATTCTCTTTTTGTTGTGGGTGTATCTTCCACAGTAGGTGCATTCAACTACATGAGAAAAGGCCTTCTGAATTATAAAACGGCAATCATTTTTGCTGTTCCCTCTTTTATTGCTGTATTCCTGACAAGGAAATTTCTTGTGCCAGCAATTCCAGATCAGCTGTTTTCACTTGGGGCACTGGATATAACCACTGAAGTGCTATTTATCCTGATTTTAATTGTAGCTATGCTCATGGTATCATTGATGAGTCTAAATAAAATATTTCAGGGCAATAAAAAACATATCAAGGCATTTTTACTGGTTACTCCTGCAGCCATAATGGTCTTCCTGGTCAGGCAGTTTCTGATACCCATTATACCAGACAATTTAATTGTAATTGGAGATTTCACTCTTTCCCGGGGAATGGGAATAATGCTCTTTTTTGCATTGATCATGTTGTTCTCAGGAATTTCAATGATAAGAAAAGAAAAATCCACTTCAGAAGAGAAAGAACATAAAGGTATAATTTATAATTATCCTATGATCGTATTAGAAGGTGCGGTTATAGGTAGCATTACAGGAATTGTTGGTGCAGGAGGTGGATTCTTAATCATCCCGGCATTGGTCTTATTGGCGGGACTGCCTATGAAAATGGCCATAGGAACATCTTTGTTGATTATAGCTGTAAAATCCCTCGCTGGATTTATGGGAGATTTGAGCAACCAGTCTATCGATTGGGTATTTCTACTCTCATTTACAGGATTGGCCATAATAGGTATATTTATCGGCAGCTATTCTTCTAAATTTATCGATAACCAGAAATTGAAAAAAGCCTTTGGCTGGTTTGTGCTTATTATGTCAGTTTATATTATATTGAAAGAACTTTTCTTTTGAAAACAAATAAAAAATAATAGATATGGAAATTAAACAATTTTATGATGAAACATTGGCGCATGCCTCTTACGCAATCATAAGTGAAGGGGAAATCGCCTTGGTGGATCCGGCTAGAGATCCTCAACCTTATTATGATTTTGCTGAAGAAAAGAAAGGTCATATTGTAGCGGTGATTGAAACACATCCACACGCTGATTTTGTAAGTTCACATCTTCAGATCCACAATGAAACCGGAGCAAAAATATATGTCAGCAGATTATTGGGAGCGGATTACGATCATATCACTTTTGACACAGGTGATGTTCTTAAATTGGGCAATATAACCCTCAGGGCTCTGAATACACCAGGCCACTCACCGGACAGCATCAGTATTGTGGCTACCGATGACGACGGAAAAGACCATTCAGTATTCACAGGCGATACTCTATTTATTGGCGACGTAGGAAGACCTGACTTGAGGGAGAAAGCTGGCAATATCACGGCCAAGCGAGAACAATTGGCACGTGACATGTATAAGTCAACACGCGATATCCTTATGCCGCTTGACAAAAATATAATGATATATCCAGCCCATGGTGCTGGCTCACTATGCGGAAAAGCTTTAAGCAAGGAAACATTCAGTACACTGGGACAACAGCTTGAGGAAAATTACGCATTGCAGGAGATGTCAGAAGATGAGTTTGTAGATGTTCTGCTGGAAGATCAGCCATATATTCCAAAATATTTTGGTTTTGACGTTGGGGTTAATAAATCAGGTGCCGAGGATTTCGAGAATAATATTTCAAGGGTTCCCAGATTGGATCCTGAAGCAGAGTTGGATAAGGGTGCACTGATTATAGATACTCGGTCGAGGAAATTATACAATGAAGGACATGTTCCAGGGGCCATAAATATTATCGAAGATGGAAAATTCGAAACCTGGTTAGGATCCATCGTAGGTCCTGATGAGAAGTATTACCTGATTGCAGAAAGTGAGAAATGTATGGAAAGCGTAATCAGAAGAGCTGCGAAAATCGGTTATGAGAAAAACTTATTGGGTGCATTGTTAAACCCGTCCTACGGTACCAAGATCCATTCCGAAATAAACGTGGATGGCTTTAAAACTTATACCGATAAATTTACTATCGTTGATGTACGAGTAGAATCTGAAGTCAGGGCAAATTCATATTTCTCTGATTCAATAAATATTCCATTGCATGAATTGAGAGAAAGGGTAAATGAAATACCATCCGATAAACCAATAGTAGTGCATTGTGAAGGGGGATACCGGTCGGCAACAGGATCAAGCATTATCGAGAAGGTTTTCCCAGAGGCTGTAGCTTATGATCTAAGTGAAGCTATAAAACAATTTAAAAAAGAAAAAGTTAGCTGATCATTATTATCCGAAAATATCAGCATTAAAAGCCTCTTTTGGCAGAGGATATATGTATCTCCTATCTTAAAAATTATTTAACGAAAAAAGGAATCAACTATGTTTAATTTATTTGGAAATACAACTGAAAAATTTCAGCATATATTCTGTGATGAACTACAGAATATAATAAGTGACAATTTAAATTCCGGGAATTTTGAAATTATAGATTGCCGGACTCCCGGGGAATATCATATGGGACATATTCCAGGATCAAAATTAATCGACCTGATGGATTCTGCGTTCAGAGAAAGAATCGAACAGCTGGATAAGAACAAAACGTATTACGTTTACTGCAGAAGTGGCAGCAGAAGTATGACGGCATGCCGTGTGATGGCCGATGCAGGCATTGAAGACCTGCACAATGTTAAATTTGGTCTTATGGGGTGGCAAGGTCCTTTGGAGTAATTAGCCAGATGTGGATTTACTGGGCAATCAGCTGTATGTTAATACACATCTATAAGGATTGACTGTCCGGAAAATACACTCATAAATATATAATATGAAGAACAAATCAATAGTTTTCACCATCCTGTTTACAGCCATAGTATATATTTCAGGCTGTCATGCAGATAATCCTGAAATCAACATTTCAGCTAAAGATTATTTAATGCTCGATGAATCATCAGAATCGATCATACTTGATGTACGTACAGATTCTGAATATAAAGCCGGACATGTGAAGAATGCCATTTTAATAAACCTTCATGCACCCGATTTCATGGATAAGATCAGGGATCTCAATAAAGATCAGACCTATTATGTTTATTGCAAGTCAGGGGTAAGAAGCAGGTCAGCGGTGATCAAAATGAGAAAAGAAGGAATATCGGAAGCTTATAATATCAGCGGAGGGATCATCGATCTGACCAGGAATGGCCTCAGCCTGGAAAAATAACTTTCATAGTCTGAATTTTCATCCCTCACATAAATTCATTACCTTTTTTTCTTAAATTAGTCCTTCCTAAAGAAGGATGCCATGAAATACTACAGCAGTAAAATTGTTAAACCCCAGGACCTGAATCCCGGTGGGACACTATTTGGAGGTACGCTCCTGGGTTGGATAGATGAAGATGCCGCTATATATGTTATAGGAAAGCTGGAATCAAAAAGCATCGTTACAAAGTATATGTCGGAAATAAATTTTGTAAGCTCCGCGAGTAATGGCGATATTATTGAGATTGGATTCGAGGTGGTCGCCATTGGAAGAACTTCAATAACCATAAAGAGCCAGGTAAGAAACAAATTAACGAGACAAGAAATCATCCGGATCGATAAAATTGTATTTGTTCATGTAAATGCACTGGGGAGGCCTCGCCCACATGGCATAGTAAAACAGGCATAAATTTATTTCTGTACACTGGATTTAATGATCATTGCCCTTTCCTCATTTTTATCTGAACTTAATTTCGAATTTCTTCCAAGAAAAATGACCGCCGACTAACATTTTTAGTTATATATTAATAAATTTAGGATTGCTAAATTTATTGGTATTGCTTTTGCCAAATTATTCCATAGGATCAAATTTCAAACTGATTGAAGACGCATTGTCGTATGAGTTCTCATATACATTTATTCCTGCATATGTTACAAAGAAAAACCAAGTCCTGCCCGTCGTGTTAAATCATGATGGGGGAAAGATCGAACAAGCCCAATGGGGCCTTAAAAATACTAATGATCAATCAAAGGTGTATCCCTGGGTACGCGCCGAAGGTATCATAAAAAACAAACATACGCGTACTCTTATAAGAAATAATCGATGTTTAATTCCTGCTAATGGTTTTTTCATTAATAAAATTCATGAAAGCACATATTTCATCTATTTCCCCAAAAATAAAATTATAACTTTTGGCGGTATATGGAAATCATTGAAAGAAAATGAAATGAACAGGCATATTATTGTTTTCTCAATTATAAGTTGCCCTTCCTATGGAAGTATAGCCCATTTAACACAACGAATGCCCGTGGTTATCCACCCTGCCGTCCGCCGAAAATTTCTTAAGAAAGAAAAACCTTTAATGGATATCACCAGAATATTAAAAAAAGGAAATAATTTAGACTTTAACGGGATTCCAATTCCCCCTGAATTTCTCCAAAAGACTGATATATCGAAACGAGATTTTCATCAATCTGGAGAAAGGCTGTTAAAAAGCAGGGAATTCCCTGAAAAATCAATATTGGGAAGTTATTATTACCATCAATCGTAATGTATGCAGTTGTTGATATAGAAACTACTGGTAGCTTTACCGGCCGGCATAAGATCACAGAGATTGCTATTTACATCTTTGATGGAAAAGAAATTGTAGATGAATATCAGACACTTATCAATCCGGAATCAAGCATCCCCCCGTATATTTCTTCTATGACCGGCATCACGAATAAAATGGTGGAAAATGCTCCTAAATTCTATGAAGTTGCAAAGGATATACTTCTTAAACTGGAAGGACACATTTTTGTAGCACATAATGTAAATTTTGATTATAATTTTATCAGGCAGGAATTCAAATCATTAGGGGGTGATTTCCAATCTAAAAAACTCTGTACTGTAAGGTTAGCCAGGAGAATTCTACCCGGACTTCCCTCCTATAGTCTCGGCAATCTGGCGAAGCATCTTGGGATAAAAATCAATGGTCGCCACAGGGCCTTTGGAGATGCGAAAGCTACTGTGAAAGTATTAAAACACCTCCTGGACAATGATTCAGGGGGACATGTTGCGAAGGCCTTAAAAAGAAATTCCTTCGAAGCTACTTTACCACCAAATTTAACAAAGGACCAATTTCTAAATTTACCCGAAAAGACTGGTGTATATTACTTTTATGACCGTAAAGGGAAAGTATTATATGTAGGCAAGGCCAAAAACATAAAGAGTCGAATTAAAAGCCATTTTTCAGCTGGTTCTGAAACCACACAGAAACAAAACCTTTTCAGGGATATATTTGATATAAGCTATGAGCTTTCTGGCAATGAATTAACAGCATTATTGTATGAAGCTCATGAAATAAAAAGGCTATGGCCACCTTACAACCGCGCTCAGAAGCGGGTATCATGGAATTATGGAATATATACTTATGAAGATCAGCAGGGGTATAAACGGTTTTCAATCAGTAAGATCAGCAAATCAGGTGAAGCCTTTCTGGTATTTAAAAACCAAATGGAAGTAAGAGTTTTTCTAAATAAACTTGTTCAGGAATACAATCTGTGTTCAAAATTAGCCGGCCTTCAGAAATCTCCAGCTTCTTGTTTTGATTATCAGATCAAGAAATGCAATGGCGCATGTACTGGGGAAGAGAAACCCGGCAGCTACAATAAAAGATACAACCAGGCTATAAATGCATATCAGAAGATAAATGAATCAATTGCAATTATTGGTGATGGCAGAACTCCGGACGAATCCTCAGTAGTCTGGATTGAAAATGGGAATTACCATGGTTTTGGTTATTTTGATAATTCTCTGGATCTTGGGAATGTATTTCATCTGAAATCATTTATCAAAACCTATGATGATGACCAGGACATTCAGCGGATCATCCAGATGTATCTGAGGAACTTTAAAGATTACAGGATTGTTCCGATTGAATAATTCCCTCCCTTTTATTTTAACAATATATTTCCTTATTTTTGATTAGGATCAAAACATTTTTTAAATATGAGAAAACTTATTTTTTATTTTCCCCTTTTATTAATTTTTATCAATTGCACAGAAACGAAAGATGACAAGAAACAACCAACATCTTATGAGCAATTAAAAGAAGTCAATCTCCCTCAAAAACCAAACATACTTTGGATCACCTGCGAAGACCAGATGTCCTCCCTTGGCTGTTTTGGAGATCCGGTTGCTAAAACACCCAACCTGGATAAACTGGCTGGTGAAGGGGTACGCTTTACAAATACTTTCTCTACAGCGGGAGTATGTGCACCCAGCCGTGCAACGCTTATAACCGGGATGTACCAGAATAGTATTGGTGCACAGCATATGCGAACTTTGGGTTCATCGGAATTCAGACCTGTTCCATCTTATTCTGCAGTTATCCCCGATTATGTGAAGTGTTATTCAGAATACCTGAGACAGGATGGATATTATTGTACCAATAATTCCAAGCAGGATTATCAGTTTATCCCACCAGTAACGGCCTGGAACGAAAGCAGTAACAAGGCACATTGGAAAAACCGGAAGAAAGACCAGCCCTTTTTTGCAATTTTCAATATCACGATTTGTCATGAATCAGGCATGTGGCGAAATAAGGATCACCCGCTAAGAGTAGATCCGGCTGATGTGGTCGTCCCCCCCTATTATCCGGACAACGAGGTGGTGCGAGAAGAACTGGCAAGAAACTACTCCAACTTGTATGAAATGGATTCGATTGCCGGCGTATTTCTAAATGAACTGGAGGCTGAAGGACTTCTTGAAAACACCATCATCTTTTTCTATAGCGACCATGGAGGTCCTTTGCCAAGGCAAAAGAGGGAAATTTACGACACTGGATTAAAAGTGCCCATGATAATCCGCTTCCCAAACAAACAAATGGCTGGAGAAGTGGTAGATGAAATGGTAAGCTTTGTGGATTTTGCACCTACTCTTCTTTCACTCACAAATATCAACATTCCGTATCATCTACAGGGACAGGCATTTCTTGGAAACCAACAGGCACCGCCCAGGAAATATATATTTGCTGCAAGGGACCGGCTTGATGATGAATATGATATGGTAAGAGGGGTACGGGACAAGCGCTTTAAATTCTTTAAAAACTATCAACCGGAAAAGCCATATATCATGGACATCAAATACCGCATGCAGATGGATTTAATGAATGAGTTGATCCGTGCTCATGAAGCTGGCGAATTAAACGAGGTTCAGGAACTTTGGTTTGCACAGTCTAAACCGGAAGAAGAATTATACGACCTGGAGACGGACCCCCATGAGCTTAATAACCTCATCAACAACCCTGAATACAGTAAAAAGGCCGATGAACTTAGAGCTGAATTAAAGAAGTGGATGGATGATATCGGCGACATGGGATTTATGCCGGAAATGGAAATGGTCTCTAAAATGTGGGAAGGCAAAGAAACACCTCCTGTAACAGAACCACCCAGGGTTACTATTTCTGATGACAAAATAAATATAGCTTGCGCTACCTCTGGCGCCTCTATTGGATATAAAGTAATCAGAAAAGATAGAGAACCTAAATCATGGCAGGTCTACACCGGACCATTTGAACTAGACAAGAATGAACTCCTGAAATACCAGGCACACCGGATAGGCTATGAACCAAGTAAAATTCAGGAATATCAAATATCAAAGAAATAGATCATGGAAGAAAATCAAAAAAACCAGTCCAGGAGAGGGTTTATTACCAAAACTTCAATTATTGCTGCGGGTGTCTCATTAAGTCCTGAATTGATTAGCGCAGTCCCCCTTAAGAATCCACTTGGAAACAAGAATGATAAAATAAGAATGGGATTTATTGGTCTGGGAAATAGAGGAACACAATTGCTTGAGAGATTCATGGGCAACGAAGATGTTGAAATAACAGCTCTTTGTGATGCCTATGAACCATATATTAGCCGTGACTATAGCCAAGTTGATGACAGGTGGAAGGCCATTGGAATGATCCCAAAAATGGGAGAAAAATTCGGCAACAATGTGAAAAAGTATGCAGACTTCAGGGAATTACTCGAAGATAAAAACGTAGATGCCGTTTGTATTTCCACACCTGATCACTGGCATGCACTTCAAACCATTGCCGCACTCGAGGCTGGAAAGGATATTTATGTTGAGAAGCCATTGACCATAAATATAAGTGAAGGACGGGCAATGGTCAATGCACAAAAGAAGACCGACCGGGTTGTTGCGGTTGGTCTTAACCGGCGAGGATCTTCGATTTATCAGAATCTCTCGAAGGAGATACAGGGCGGGAAAATTGGCAAAATAACCGTAGCCAGAGCTATGCGGGTAAGCAATATGGCACCTGATGGAATCGGTAATTTTAAACCAGGGGATCCACCACCAGGTTTTGATTGGGATATGTGGCAG
>CAYMFU010000223.1:0-4125 GCA_964389805.1 uncultured Roseivirgaceae bacterium
CTGAACAACAGCCATCACAATAGCTGTAGACCAGCCAAAAATAATGATTCCAATTGCTGCTTCAGAGGCAGCAAGCAGTCTCCATGGCCCAGATATGGTGATATCTCCGAAACCAAGCTTTGTATATATACCAATGGAAAAATATAAAGACTCTTCAATGGAAGTCAGGGTTCCTGTAATCAAGTATGCCAATCCCCAGACAACTGATTCAACAATGGATATTGCAAAAATCATCAGTACTATCATGGATAACCAGTATTCATTCGGACGATTAAAATGCTTGTGGTCAGGATTGTTCCTATGCTTTATCAGAAACATAATAAACCTTGTCAAATAACTATGTATAAGAATGGTTATTATGATCAATACAGAAGCTAAAACAATATTAATTGCTATCATCATTATTTACTTTAAATGTTTACTTATTATTCAACCATTTAAAGAGGGTGTTGGTATTTGAACCATGCAACAAAACACCTAAAAGTATGGTAATCACAACGGTTGGCAGAATCCTTTCCAGGTGTGATGATTGAAGTAATCCCTTCTATTTCTTTTTATGATGCTTTTTATCTTTCCATATCACGGCCTGAACGTCCATCGATTCTACGTCAGCAACTGTAATTTCATCACCACCTCTATCCTTTGCATTCATCAGATACATGATATTTGATTGGTCGTCGTAAAGAAATACCTGCCCTTTTTTTACCATGTGCTTCATTTCCCTGCGGAGGCGTTTCACTTCTTTTCCACTCATACCTGCTTTTACATCATACACATCTGTATGCTTTTTGTCTGTAAAAATGATCTGTTCTACTTCATTGTCCGGACCTGAGCTCACTACCTGAAAAGCTGCCTCTGGCTTACCTTTTTTATTGTACGCTACAACAGTCTGTGTCTCATCAATAGGAATAACTACTTCTGTTACTTCAACTATTTCAGAGGCTTCATATGCTTGCTCTTCCAGGGCTGCATTAATGGCCTCCATGGCGTATATTTCATAAGCTTCTTCTTCCATTATTTCTTCTTCTTCCAGCATTTCTTCTGCTTCAATTTCTTCCTCCACTTCTTCAGCTTCTTCAGCTATTTCAGCTTCCAGTTCCTCTTTGGCATCTTCATTAACTTTCTCAGCCTTGGATGTCAATGGCACATCATTGATCTGATGCTCATCTATTACCCATACATCTACTTCTTCAACGACCACCAAATCCGATGGTTCTTCTTGTACAGCCTCCTTTTTAGCTTTCGGATTGCATGCTACTGCGAAAATGACAATCAGGGTCATTAGTACTTGAATTCGTAATCTCGTTTTCATTTTTATACAATTTTAATTAATAATTAAATCTGACTTGCTTTGTATTTGAATAAATGCTTTTTGTAGAATTTACTCTTCTAATTTTAATCCATAGGTAACAGAGTACTGCTGCAAATACCAGCCTTCAACGGCGACTACTTCATCAGCATAGCTGATCATTTTACTCCACAAGGCCATGCCCTCCTCACCCAAGATCTCTGACACTTCCTGAAGGTTTTGATGATAGTCTAATGGATCATCAGCCCAGGTATTCAGGAGATATACCGGTTGTTCAATCCCAATAAATCCTTTGAACACTCTGAATCCCATTTTCACACCTCTTTTTTCATATAACTGCTTGTAGGACGCCAGTACACTTTCCACTTCATCCTCAGTACCTGGCTTAAAATAGTAATAGCTCCACTTGCGGTAGGGACTGCCCTCTGCCCAATCATCTCCTTCTGGGATATAGGACAAATCTCTCTTATACTGAACAATATAATAACGATACGATGCGATGGCCTCATTGACGTATTCTGTCATTAGTGTAAATTCAGGATCATTTACTTTTTTTTCAACATATTCGTATATCCCATCTTTTAAGTCTTTCAATTGATGGATAGGCATGACTCGAGCAAAAATATAGTCGTCTTGCATATACGTGAAATAATTGATCCCTTTCACTTTCTTTTCCTCAACATATTCCTTGATATCTGCTAAAGTCATTTCATATTCATCGGTCATCGATGGGTACACCTTATCTTCCCGGATCAACATCAAGTCCCACTTTTCGTCAGAAATCTGGCTCCAGGCGATCGTTCCCTGAGCAAATAAAATGACTATTGCGACATAAATTATTCTATTGATTTTCATGATTATCAAAATTTGGAATGGTCAATTATGGTTTATTGTACAGTGTATCCTTTACCTTCCAGACATACAGAATAGGCCTTTTTGAAATTATTCATCAAATTTGCCTCTTGATCTGCAGCAGCTTGATTATTGCCTTCCTGTGCCGCGGCATGTCCAACACGACTTGCACGTCTTCCTGCCAGGCCACCGGCAACTGCTCCAATGGCAGCACCTTTACCAGCATCTCCACAAATTGCGCCTATTGCTGCACCCCCGGCAGCACCTCGTGCTCCACCACGGATTCCAGAACCATCAGGCCCTGTCTGCACCTGAGCAGCCTCTACTTCAGGTGGATTAAGCGGGTCTACACCACTTTGCTGAACTGCCCAGGTATAACAATCTGATTCATCCTTTTCCTGCTGAGCAGCATCTTGTCCCTTGGCAGGAAATACATACATACCCACCTTGGCAGTCACCGACGCCCCAAGCGACTTATCCTGGGCATCTACAAACGTACTTACACAACACATGAGAAATGTAAATACAAGCATTTGCATAGTTAATTTCATGGTTTATATTATTTATTAATTAAGTGTTGATTCATTATCTTGTAAGCAATACATGGTATTTGGCATTTGTATGCGGCTCCTAAGATTTTCTCAAACCTTATAGAACATCATCTGCCTTATTGAATTGCTTCGTCTTGCCAGTATTTGATATTCATTATTTAGTAGGTTTTACCGGATATTTATACATCAGTTTCGCAACATTCTTTGGTATTGTTTTTTCTCTTTTTGATGGATTAGCCTTAATAGTTTTTTGTGAAGTCCCCTGCCAGATCAGCTTTTTAGAGGATGCGTCATATATATCTACTACCAATGTGCCAACCTGATAGTCATCTTCGCTATAGGTAGTCGTAGCACTTCCAACACCCATGCCTCCTACACCCATTCCCCAGCCACGGCCCATGCCGTAACCCATACCGCCAGTATAGTTAGTATATGCTGTAGTGCTGGTTTTATTGTCGATCACGAGATACAGTGAAACCACAGCATCTGCATTCTCTGTTACAATTTCCAAACTTCTTGATGCAAACTCTTCCTTGAAAGCATCTTGCAAACGCTTTTTATCAAGGTCATTGAGCACTTTGTCACTATCTTCCTGCCATCCGGCAAAGCTGAAGGTTTTATATTTAGTAAAGTCAACAGTTTTATCGAAATCAACTGTTACTTGGCTAAATGCGCTGCTATAAACCAAAATAGTAATCAAAATAAGGAATGATACTTTTACTGAATTTTTCATTTTGTTTGAATTTGATTTAGACAATTTTTATAAATTTTAAAAGATTTGTGTCTTTGTCAGCCACAAGCCCGTCCCGAAAGAAATCGGAACGGAACAGGGGCTAACATTAACTATTCCGCATTATACCAGATCGGCGAGCTGTAGGCTCGGTCCGTCACTGTCATCCTGACATCGTCGCCCATTGTGATCCCGTACCGTACTGCGTCGTAAGCCGTCCAGCGCGGGGTGGGTATTTGGATGACCCGCACATAGTAGAACGCTCGCTCCTTGGGATCGAAGTCGGGGTCGGTCCAGTAGGCCTTGAGCAGGGGCTCACCAATGGTATTCGTGTAACTTGCATCCGCAAGATTAACCGTACTGCCAACTGACTTTTTGCAGCGGCCGTCTTCGTGGATCTTCCGGCCGTCGGAAACTGCCACATCATAAATACGCTCCTGGGTATTGCCGTCCTTGTCCACCCAGCCTTTGATGATCTGAATCCGATCAAGATTAGCGCCGTCCGGGTCGCGAAGCGACCGAACCATGAAGGCAGGAGCCGCACCTGAAGGAGCATTCTTGAGATCGCCTCCCATCGGCACACCACGGGCGTAGCCCTGCGCCGCGAAATCGTGTCGTTCAACCTCCTCAGGTTGGAAATCCCAGCCTGCGAAGACCCGCACTAAGATGCGGGTACCGCTGGT
>CAYMFU010000224.1:0-5706 GCA_964389805.1 uncultured Roseivirgaceae bacterium
ATACAAGATATTGACATGATTTTTAACGAGCATGGTTTAGTCAAAGCATATGAAAAAATAATGAAACATCTGGAGGAGGTGTCTGAAATCTATCCTATCTCACCCTTCGATATGGCAATGAGGTACTTGATTGGGCAGCAACCGGACAAAGCTATGGATTGGCTTGAAAAGGGATTTGAACTGCACGATCCAACAATGACATACATTACAACAACACAGACTTTTGCCCCATTGTTCGATAATCCCAGGTTCATTGACATTGTGGAGAAAATGAACCTGCCCCTTCCTTAATTCCTTTTAATCCCCCAATTCATGAAAACTGGAATATCTGGCTTTCTGCCGGGATGGGTCAATATTAATTCTTGGTTCTTTACGGATAAGCGCGATCTGTTATCCCTAATTTTTGATCTCCTGGTCGCTGACCTCAACTTCTTCCCTGCTCACTTCAGCATCTTTACTCTCTTCCTTAAAGAAGACTTTCTGCATTACCAGGATTATTACTACGCCAACAAAGATTGAAGCATCGGCAATATTAAAAATGGGCCATAAGGCCATATAATCGCCACCAAATAATGGGACCCACTCAGCTATGCGTCCTTCCCAGATATCAATATAGAACATATCCACAACTTGTCCATGGAACCAGGGTGTAGGAGCATCAAACGGAGCATTATTCAACAGAACGCCATAAAATGTACTGTCAATTACATTCCCGATCGCACCCCCTAAGATGAGTGCAATACACCAGATCAGTCCCTGGTGAACCCCTTTCCTGGCCAGATAATAAAGATAATATGCAATCCCTGTGACAGCTATAAGTCTGAATATGGTAAGGATCAGTTTCCCGTGTTCGGAAGCTATCTGCATTCCAAATGCCATCCCGGGATTCAGTGTATAGTGGAGTTTAAACCAGTTGTCAAAGATCAGGATCTGTCCTGCAATACCCGGATCCATATTGAAATGGACAAGCATCTTTACAACCTGATCAAGAATGATCACTGATAAACTCAATATGTAATATTTTAAGTACTTCACGATAATCTATTTCTCTATCTTTAAAGTAACCTCCAGGTCATCCATCTCAAATTTCTTTCCATCCTGTAAGTCGTCGCTGAATCTCAATTCAATAGCCTGGGTCTCGTTGCAAATATATTCCTTATTAATTTGCAAAGCATTGTTGATCAATTCATCCTTGTTTTCAACGACTATTTTTATCTTATCCTGTACATCCAATCCCATTTCTTTTCTCAGGTTCTGGATCCGGTTGACCACGTCTCTGGCAATTCCTTCTTTTCGGAGATCTTCTGTTATGGTTACATCAAGTGCCACAGTAATTCCATTTTCAGTGGCCACAGACCATCCCGGAATATCCTCTGAACTGATCTCGACATCTTCAAGGGTCAGTTCTATCCTGTTCCCTGAAGGCAAATCCAGTTGATAGGTGTTCTCCTGTTCTATTTTTGCGATATCTTCTTTCCGGAAGGCATTGATTGTTTGAGTGATCTCCTTCATCAGTTTACCATACTGTCTGCCAAGCCTTGCAAAATTCGGTTTTATCTTTTTAACCAATATGCCGGAAGTATCATCGATATAATCGATCCCTTTCACATTTACCTCCGACACGATCAATCTTTCTACAGCATGGATCTGGTCCTTAACATGCTTATTGAGAATAGGGATAAGGATCCTGGATAATGGCTGACGGACCTTGATCATGTGTTTCTTTCTTAATGAATGTGCCAGCGATGAAATGGTCTGTGCCAGGTACATCTTCTCTTCCAGGTCTGTGTCAATACATTTCTCATCCTTCGCGGGGAAATCTGTAAGATGGATCGATGCAGCCTGGACTTTTCCAGTCACACTGTTCAGGTCACGATAAAGCAATTCTGCATAGAACGGTGCAATAGGAGCAATTAGTCCGGCTATGTTGTGAAGGCAAGTATATAATGTTTGATATGCGGCGATCTTATCTTCATTGTAATCTCCTTTCCAGAAACGTTTCCTGTTGAGTCTTACATACCAGTTGCTCAGATCATCGATCACAAAGTCCTGAACCATTCTGGCTGCATTGGTAGGTTCATAATCAGCATAAGCTGCATCAACCTTGGCTATCAGGCTGTTGAGTTTGGAAAGTATCCACCGGTCGCTTTCTGTTCGCTTATTCAGGGGAACATCCCCTTCACTATAGTTAAATCCATCGAGATTGGCATACAGGGCAAAGAATGAATAAGTATTGGTGATCGTGCCAAAGAAACGTCTTTGTACTTCAACCACACCATCCATATTGAATTTCATGTTATCCCATGGATTGGCATTTTCCATCATATACCATCTTAGTGGGTCCGGTCCGTATTTTTTAATGGTCATAAAAGGATCAACTGCATTGCCCAGTCGTTTAGACATTTTATTTCCATCTTTATCGAGGACAAGCCCATTAGAAACCACATTCCTGAAAGCTACACTGTCAAAAAGCAATCCGGCAATGGCATGAAGGGTAAAAAACCAGCCTCTTGTCTGGTCAACACCTTCAGCAATAAAATCAGCAGGATATACCTTTTCAAATCCTTCCTTATTTTCGAATGGATAGTGTTCCTGTGCATATGGCATGGATCCTGCATCAAACCATACATCGATAATATCCGGTTCTCTGAACATTTTCTGTCCTGAATCACTAATCAGATACACATCATCCACATAGGGTCGGTGCAGGTCAAAATCTTCACCAATAGGATCCTGCTTGATGCCTTTATCAATGGCTTTATCTACTTCTTCCTTCAATTCTTTGAGGGACCCAATGCACTTTTCTTCTTTGCGGTCCCTGGTAACCCAAACAGGTAGAGGTGTGCCCCAGAACCTGGACCGGCTTAAGTTCCAATCGACAAGGTTTTCCAGCCAATTACCAAAGCGGCCGATTCCTGTTGATTCGGGTTGCCAGTTAATTGTATTGTTTAGCTCATAAAGCCTTTCCTTTACTGCCGTTGATTTTATGAACCAGGCAGTGATCGGATAATATAGTATAGGCTTATCAGTTCGCCAGCAATGCGGGTAACTATGAACGTATTTTTCCACCCGGAAAGCTTTGTTCTCTTCCTTCAACTTAATGGCAATGAGAACATCTGTTGGGCGGTAATTGGGATCCGATTCATCACTGTCGTCATAGTTTTTTACATACATGCCGGCAAAATCTGTGATCTCATCCACAAATCTGCCATGCTTATCAACGATGGGGACATCTTCTCCCAATTTGTCTTTTACATATATCCCTGGAATACCCTTCTCCCGCGTAGCTTTAAAGTCATCCGCTCCAAAAGCCTGTGCCATATGCACTATTCCCGTTCCGTCTTCGATGGTAACAAAGTCTGCTCCAATAACTGTAAATGCAGGATGAGGCAAGGGAATATAAGGCATAAGTTGTTCATAACTCAAGCCTACCAGTTCCTTACCTTTCATTTCCTCGATCACCCGATAGGGGATTCGCTTATCGCCTGGCTTATACGCATCTAGATCAAGGTCCTTGTCCTTTTCACTGAAGTATTCAGACATCCTGTCTTTAGCCAGTATAACATTGATGGGTTCGAATGTGTACTGATTATATGTTTTTACTTTAACATAGTTGATATATTTATTGACAGCCAGGGCTGAATTTCCTGGTAAAGTCCAAGGGGTAGTCGTCCATGCCAGGAAATAATCGTTCTCAGTATCCTTGATCTTAAATTGTGCAGTGATGGAAGTATCCTTAATATCCCGGTAGGCGCCGGGCATATTCAGTTCGTGAGAACTTAAACCCGTGCCGGCTGCAGGAGAATAAGGTTGAATGGAATAACCTTTATACAAGAATCCTTTTTCATATAATTGTTTTAACAGCCACCAGACTGTTTCCATATAATCCCTTTCAAATGTGATATAGGGATTATCCAGGTCGATCCAATACCCCATTACCCGGGTAAGGTCATCCCACTGATCCTTGAATTTCATGACCGTCTCACGGCATTTCTGGTTATAATCTTCTACTGATATCTTTGTCCCTATATCGTCTTTAGTGATGCCAAGTTCCTTTTCGACCTGTAATTCAACCGGCAGGCCGTGGGTATCCCAACCACCTTTTCTCTTCACCTGGTACCCGGACATGGTTTTATACCTGCAAAATATATCTTTTATGGTTCTAGACAGTACGTGGTGAATACCTGGTGTGCCATTAGCAGATGGCGGGCCTTCATAAAAAATATAAGGTTTTTTACCTTCCCTGAGGTTAACAGATTCTTCAAAAGTTTTGTTCTCTTCCCAGAATTTCAGGATCTGATCACTGAACTCGGGGAAATTCAAATTCTTATATTCCTGGTATTTTGTTTTCTGACTCATGTTTCCAGAAAATTATTACTTCTCCTCTTTATCTATAGCTTTATTATATACTTTCAACAAACTAATATTAATTTCCTCATCCTCATCTTCATGGTAAAAATCATCCTCAAAGGTTTCTATCAATGGATGTGAACCCATCTTTCGCTTTCCATCATCAAATGCCAGCAATAAAGCAGGTAAAAAGATCAGGTTCGTAAACATGGCGATCAAAAGGGTTATGGATGTCAGTTTACCCAATGCGATAGTTCCTCCAAAATTCGATCCGGCAAAGATTATAAAACCAGCAAAGAGTACTATGGAGGTATAGACCATGCTGGCACCAATTTCTTTTATACTGTTACTGACAGCCACAGGTACGAAGAAATTATTGGCGAAAAGTTCCTGCCTGTATTTAGCCAGGAAATGTATTGAGAAATCAACAGAGATCCCGAAAGCTATGCTGAAGGTGATAGCGGTACTGGGTTTAAATGGTATTCCCGCGAAACCCATAAGCCCTGCAGTTACCAGAATTGGAATGATATTGGGGATCAGAGAAATTATGATCATTTTAAGGTTCCTGAAAAGAAGGGCCATAATGGCTGATATCAATAGGAAGGCGATAAACAAACTAAATCTCAGATTCTTGATCAAAAAGTTATTGCCTTTTACAAATAATAAGGTGGTGCCAGTTGCATAGGCGTTGATTTCAGTTCCATCAAATATTTCTTTTATCTTAGGTTTGATCGTATTCTGGATCAAGTCATCCATTTTATTGCTTCCGACGTCTGCGATTTTGAGGCTCATACGCATAACCTGTCCTGTGGAGTCGACAAAAGAGGTCAGAAAACCGGTATTTGTAGATTGGCTCCTGAAATACCTCAGGATAAAATTCTGATCCTGTCGGCTGGGAAGGCCATAAAACTTGGGATTATTATTATAAAATGCCTGTCTGGAGGCTTTAACAAAGCTAACAATGGAGACAGGCTTTGAAATGTCCTTCTGTTCCTCAAGAAACTGTTCCAACTCATCAATCTTCTTCAGGTTCCTGTTTAGAATGACCCCTCGTTTCTTCCCGGTATCCACCACTACCTCAAGGGGCATGATCCCGCTGAAATTTTCTTCAAAGAATGCAAGGTCCTGTTTTATCTGGCTGTCTTCCGGCAGGTCATCGACCATATAAGATACCGCATAGATCTGGTAAAGTCCATAGGTTGAAACAGCTACGACGGCTGCAATAACTACGAAGATCCGGTATTTATAGCGGTGGACCAGAAGATCCACGCCATTCAGAAAGACATCCGTGAATTTAAATTTCAGATGTTTGAGCCTTTTTCCTTTCGGTGTCGGGAGGTATGAAAATACCGCCGG
>CAYMFU010000225.1:0-10586 GCA_964389805.1 uncultured Roseivirgaceae bacterium
ATGATGCTTTGAAATATACCAGCGGTAACGGCCAATCCTAAAAAAAAGTTTGCAAAAGTGTAAAAACTTCGATTCATCTCTATTATTCCTTCATTAAGAACTGTTGTTTAAATATAAATACCAAAAAACAAAATAAATAGCGCTATATAAGAAGATTAAAACTATATGGTGTTTAAACACAATACGTTTATTCAACAGTTGTACCTAATTGCTCGTTAAAAAAGCGAATTTTTTACTAACGGGTGGTGCTTACCGGATTTCATGCTGGATCTAATTTAAGTCAAAATTCATCGTCACAAGTAATATTCCAGAACAGCACTTTGTTATATTTATTCTAAAAAGTTAAGTATCTCATTTGTAACTTGTCCCTCATTAGATATAAACAGATAATGATGAGCATTTTCAAGAGAAATGATTTTGCAACTCAAGATTGTGAGGAATTGCGACTTCCTATTCTCCTTATCAAAACCAGGCTTATTATTACTAAGATCCAAAAGAATAAAGTTGTCAAATAGAGGAGGGCCTCTATGGAGCCTACAAAATCCTCATAACCTCTGAGCCTAAGCAATTCATAACCGATATAGAATATGAACAGTAGTGTTGTGGAAATTCCCGTCAGAAACAAAATTCCCGTTGTTATTCCCGTTGCCTCTGATTTGACAGTCACTCTTATCAATACAATCCCTCCTATGAATAAAAAGGAAAAGAAAATGTAATTGAAAAAATTAAACAGTGTGTCCTGCAAAAAACCGCTCAAAAAAGTCATTACGTAAACCACTGCTAGTCCAATAACTATTTTTAGCAACCTTCTTGGATAGTCTTGACTCACTTTTTGTTGAGTTTCGTCAGTCATGGGATTCTAATCTCATGTTTTTGGAATTGACATATCTCAAATTCCTTTGTTTATAAATATAACATATTCTATTGCCTATTGCATTCATCGTTTTTATTTTATAGGAGATATTCCATCTCTCCGCCAGACAAAAACCTAGCATGAAATGCTGGATTTTGTTATTATTCCTTTCAGGCTCATGGATTCACAATTCCAAATCAAATTAAATATCATACTTTTGAATAACTAACAAGTATTTTTTAAATTCAAGCGAATATATTTAGCTATAGATAGAAATCATGCAATTTTTTAATCATATGATATGGCTGTAAAGATTGGAGCAATACACGCTTTTCTTTTTTTTATTTTGATATTCTATACAACTAGGGTTGCAATTGCCCAGAAAACCGATACTATAATTCATATAAATGGCAATGTGCTCACGGGAGATTTTAAGAAAATGGCCTATGGAGTAATTACCTGGAAAATGGACGGAATGGGAACAATAAGTTTGGAAGAGGTTAAAGTGAATACAATGAGATCAATTAAGCAATTTGAAGTAAAAATGAAAGATGGATCCATTTTATATGGTTCAATGGATACTTCCATGACTGATCGAAAAGTAAACATCCTGGCGCAAAATGAAAGGAGATTGATTTCTATTGAAGATATCGTCGAGGTTTATCCGATTAGAAAGAGTTTCTGGAGGCGTACAGCCGGAAATCTAAGTCTTGGAGTCAATTATTCTAAAGGTAGTGATATCGTCACCTCAGCATTTTCAGGTAATCTGAATTATAGAAGAAGGAAATCATATTTTGAATTTAATTGGGATAATAATAATACATTCCAAAATGATTCGCTAGCCTCAAGTAATATCAATACTGCTCTTGGCTGGGAACTATTGTTGAAAAATAAATGGTCATCTATGATATCCGTAGGTGGCAGTCAAAACTCTGAATTAGGAACTAAGCTCAGGTTAGCATTAAATATGATTGGTATTAGAGATATTAATTATAATATCTGGAACCGGCTATTTGCAGGAGCAGGATTAACCGTTGTTCGTGAAACGCCATATGATGACTCCGATGTTACAGAGGACCTTGCAGGATTAGTAGTGGTTGCCTGGAAAGTATATAAATATACCCTCCCTAAAGTTTGGGTAGATGCCAATATCAGTCTCGTTCCCTATCTAACAGATCTAGGTAGATACAGAGTAGTTATAAACCTGAATCCAAAAGTCGGTTTATTTAGCGATCTTTTTAAGATTGGATTTTCCTCCTATTATTCATTCGATAATCAACCCCCTTCGGATGTAACAACAAACAATGACTGGGGAATTAATCTCCAGATAACTTACACATTCCATTAAACAATGTAATGGATCCTGTGAAACTCTGTTCTTAAAGAAAGGCTGTTCCGATTCTACATCCGAAACAGCCTTCTTGCGTCTCAATCAATTGCCTGCAAAATTCAATATTATATGAAAGTCTTGAAATATTAGACCGACCGGTCTGTCCAAGTCATTTTTGATGTATTTTATCTATTTATTAAAGAAAACAATCTGTCAACCTTAAAAAAAAATCACTTTAAATGCAAGTTATAAATCGCAAAGATCTTGTTTAGAACTCATCATCATCTCCCCCGCCTCCGTTTCTCTTTTTCTTATAATTATTGAACCGGTAATTAACCGTCACCCGGACCTGCGGGGCATTATTATAATATTCACTTCTTGACATAAAGTCAGTTCCCATGGATTCTGTATCTCTTACCACTTCACCAAACATATCACGTACCTGTAAAATGGCCGTCATTCGCTTTTTAAAGAATTCCTGGCTTACAGCTATATCTGCCGTCCAGTAATCTCCTCTTCTCCCCTGGGCAGTTACTGTGGCACTATTATACCTGGAGTTCAGTTGGATCCTGGTTCCCTTACCGAACCGGAATGTATTACTCAACCGGGTATTCCAGTTAAAACTCTCCCGCTCAAATATTATTTCTTCATATATACCTTCTAGACGGTATTGATAGAAGTTCCCGGATATATCTGCTTTCCACCATTTGAACAAGCTCAATCCCAAAGCAAACTCACCTCCCAATGCAAAATCCTCTCCTACATTTTCAGGCCTGGACATCATCACGTTCTCTGTAAAAACACTTCGGATCCGTTCAACTTTATTGTGTGTTATCCGATAATACCCTTCAAATGACAACGAATGCTCTCCAAATCCGATCAGGTAAGCTGCTTCCAGGGCATCGATGTATTCCGGCTTTAATGCAGGATTTCCCTGGCGAACATTAAATGCGTCTTCCCAGGTTATGAATGGTTCAAGATACCATGACCGGGGTCTCTCTATCCTTCTTGAATAACTTGCCATAAC
The DNA here is from genome assembly GCA_964389805.1 of uncultured Roseivirgaceae bacterium. Classification (GTDB taxonomy): domain Bacteria; phylum Bacteroidota; class Bacteroidia; order Cytophagales; family Cyclobacteriaceae; genus JAGTVG01. The sequence goes on from CAYMFU010000225.1 coordinate 3,211, forward strand.
CTGCTGTTCAGCAGGTAGTTTATAGGAGATGTGTATTGAAGGAAAATAATCCAGACGATCTATATAAGATTTCTCTTCGATTTTCGAAGATTCTATAACTCTATTAGTATATTCTCCACGTAGTCCCACCTGGTACCCGAATTTTCCTTTTTCTCCACCGTAAATTGCATATAAAGAATGTATATCCCGGAGATAACTGGTTTCGTTACTGAACTCAGGTTGAAGTTCAAAATCACCGGTATGTTCATTATAGGTATATAGTTTTGTCAGATCGGTACTTCTTCCCATACGACTCTGGTACCCCGCTTCGAATTGATTGGCATCGCCTATCGGAAGCACATAATCAAGATTTAATTGTAACACCCGTCCCGGGCCATCTTCCATGTTGATCTGACCGCTCGTTACATTACCTGCAGAATCAAGCAACTGGTTAGTTGAAGTATCTTCCCCGCCCCGGCTTCTATAGGAAATGCCTGCAGAAAGGTTGTGACCGGGTGCTTTAAAATCATGTTTATAGTTTGCATTGATGGAATAGAACTCTCCCCCCCTTTTTGAAGTTTCCTGACTCAGATACCTGCTAATTGAAGATGAACCAGGTTCTATCCATTCCTCATAGTTCTGATTGGCCCATCTCTCCCCACTTCGATATCCATAATTAAACTCCACGTTGAACAGATCCTTTTCACTAAGCAGGTAATTAAAACCTCCCCGGAGGACCCAGAAATCCCTGCTTCTGTTTCTGTCACCATTTGAGCGGGTAAAATAGGTTGTATCATTATTTGTAGTTATCCGTTCGCTGGATGAAAATCCAGGTCGATCGCCCTGATTAAAGTCCCCTCCAAAAAACACACTCCATTTCTTTTTAGTATAGCTAGCCAGTAATCCTACACCCAGACGTCCATAGGTTCCTGCATTAATATCTGCTGTGCCCGACAATCCTTTTAATCTATCTTTTTTAGTGATCACATTGATAATCCCGGCAGTACCATCCGGATTATATTTCGCACTTGGATTCGTAATTATTTCAATGTTTTCAATCGAATTGGATGGTATCTGCTGCAATGCTTCCGAAGGATCCAGAACAGAAGGTATCCCATCAATCAATACCATGAAACCTGTACTTCCTCTTAACGATACATTCCCATCAACATCCACAGTAATTGATGGCACGTTCTCAAGAATATCGACAGCAGTACCTGAGGCAGCGGTCAGCTGCTGACTTACGTTGATCACCTTTCTGTCAATCTTATATTCTATACCCAATTCTTCAGCAACAATTTCAACTTCATCAAGCTGGCTGGAAATTCTTGGAAGGATGATATCCTCCAGTTTTATGTGTGTTCTTCCTGTGTTTATGTTAATGCCATCAACAGAGGTTTTATCATATCCAATGTATGTAACCTCGAGATAGTATTCTCCTATCACCAGGCCTTTGATCTCGAATATCCCCTGGTCATTTGATACGGTTCCCGTAACAAGGGATTTATCAGTAACATTATAAATGGCAACGGAAACAAATTCCAGAGGCTGGCCATCTTCCTTGTCAATAATCAATCCTTTTACAGTTCCTGAAACATTGGCTTTTAAAATTGTAGTTGATATCAAGAAAAAAAACAGCAATATTAAAACATGAATTTTTCTCATTCCCCTTTATTTTAAGTCTTTACAAATAAAAGCATGGATTCTGATTAAAATTTGTAGAAATTCTGAAGCAATTCTGAGGAAGGAATATTTTAACATAAAAGATTAACTCCCTCCCACTTCAATTGTTTAATGATCAGACATTTAGATTTAGGATGTTTTTAAAAAAAAGAGGTAAAAAAATAGTTCTTTATAACGAATATTTCAGTGAACCATCGAAAAGTAAATACTGCTGGGTCTTCCTTATTTGGAATTTTATAACACTTTCGTGGCCTTTTCCTTTTAATAATCTTTCTTTTTAAATGGCGTGATTTTCACCAGGCTACCCTATGATATTATTATCCAGGTTTTTGATGAATGAATTAAACCTTAATTTCCTTCGTTGATCCAGATATCCAGTCTGGGGGAATCCCAGGAATAAGGTTTACCCAGAATATCAAAATCACCATCACCATCCAGATCCGAAACCCAGGATTCATGGTTCCCATATCCAACATTAATGATGGTCTTTCTGAAGTTACCTTTGCCATCACCTAATAAGATCTGGGCTTTGCTATCCGGATTCCCTTCACCAAACCGCATTTCAGCACTGAAAACATCCAGATATCCATCCTGATTAAAATCCACGGTATGCAAAGTATGACCATTATCAACCTCTTCCAGGATTTCTCTGCCAGTCCAGGTCCCCTCTAAATATTCATACATGAGCATAGGTGCAATACCATCGCCAACTACCAATATAACTTCAGGCCTTCCTCCTGCTATGAACTGCCCCACAGCCGATCTGGTGAATGTGTAACTTGCATCGATAATATTTTCTTTAAATCCATTATCTCCATCGAATTTAAACCATCTTCCACCTCCAACGATGTCAAGTATTCCATCACAATCAATATCAGCCTTAGCCAGCCCTTCGTGCTCGTTTGTTCCCTTCCATCCCGGATAACCTTCCTGGCCTAATTGTTCCATCTGACTGTCATCACTATAGGTATAGACCACTTTCAATTCCCATTCATTTACAGATTTCGGATTGTCAGGGGTCTCAGCCCAGAACAGTTTTCTGGCATTCTGGTTCCAGAAGACCAGTTCATCTTTACCATCCCCATCATAATCTCCAAAAAGCTGGTCGTGGTGCTTGTTCTCGCCTGATGATTTAATGTTGTAGCGATCCCAGGGCTTAACAGGGTCATAATCCGGATATGGATTCTCCCACCACCATACTTCATTACTTCTCCCTTCCCCGGCAAAGACAATGTCATCATCCCCATCACCATCGATGTCATTAAAGGTAGAACCGGCTTCTATACGCATACTCTCTGCATCCACTATATACCTGTCCCATTTATAATTATTGAATTTGTACCAGGTAACAGCTGGGGCCGTAGTCCGTTCCGTAATGACAAAATCATTAATGCCGTCTTTGTCAATATCAAGAACCAATGCAGCCGTTTGTTGCCCACCCTCATTTGGAACTGGCAAATCTCCATTCACAGTTGAATAGTGTGACCATTTAACCGGTTTGGGAGGAATCGCGTCATTACGCCACAGGTGAACATATTTATAATTATCCCATCCAATACTGACGATATCCAGATCGCCATCTTCCTCCATATCTGCAAGCTGAGTGCCCAGATGACTTTCTTTCCCCATATCAACTATTGTCTTTTTGAACATTCCCGTACCGTCGTTTTCCCAGATCTGCGTTTCAAGGCCAGAACCTTTATGTTCATTAGTAAGGAGGTCCAGATCACCATCTCCATCCAGGTCAGCGATATCCAGGTTATTCATGGAATATTGAGTGACTACTCTATTCCTAACCCATTCTCCGGATCCGGGGTCTTCCGGCTGTTGATACCAGAATAAATTACCATCCGGCTCTTTTCCCGGATACCTCTCTTCAGAAATGACTATATCCGATTTTCCATCGCCATTCAGGTCGCCGATCTCCACCCGGTCAATCGGATGGTTGGATTCTCCAATTTCATATGATTTCCATTCAGCTGTTAAATCTCCAGGATTTTCGTGCCAGGTCACGATCAATGGTTCAGGGCTGTTTTCAGGTCTTCTTCCTGCAGCAATATCCATGTCGCCATCGCCATCGACATCACCTACCCCGATCCCTTCATCAGAGGTATTCTTACCAATTAAAATCCTTTTCCACTTGTTCTTGTCTGGGTTTTTGGGTATTTCAAAACAATATATATTCCCGTCCCCGGCAATCAATACCTCTTCTGGCCCTCCCGGAACGATTTGCCCTTTTTCAAATCCCTGGCTGTTCTTATGGCTTGTAGCTGGTACTTCACCAATTTTTTGTATACTCCATTTCGTTCCTTCGTTGTTCTCTGATTCCAGCCAGAACACATCCGGTAAAGATTGGGCGATTACATCGGCATATTCATCCCCATCGACATCGATATATAGAATAGCATCCACATTCTGCCCCAGATCAACTTTTTCCCACTCAGCATTCATTGATCCACCTGGATTGATATAAACATGACGCCCGGTTACAATATCGAGAAATCCATCGAAATTTACATCTCCCATATCCACCCCAAAGTACCTGAGCCAACCAGGATCTCCAAAATCTCCATACTTCGAATTGGCGTTGTCGATTTCTATATATTCCCATTCATCCAAATAGGGAATCTGTGAAAAGGACCTTGGAGAAGTAATACATAAAATAACCAGGATAATTAAAGCAGATTTAGTTTTCATTGGATCAAAAAATTTAAAAAATGAGTGATTAAAAATAAAAGATTAAACTCTCATGTAAAATATTTTATAGGACAAATAAGAAGCAATCAGAAACAATTTAAAAAAAGTTTTAATTTTATTGAGTGAAACCGGAGGCAAATAATATTAATGAACTTTGGGAAACCGCCCCATCATCTTTTTAAATAGACCATGATCCTCCTTGGATGAAATGTCCATTTCCTCAAATCCGATCACAAACCGTTGGCCCTCATCATGAAAAAGCGATTTTGCACCTTTATCACGGCCAAATCCAAAAACCACCATACCATCCGGTGAGATCACACCTTCTTTAGTATTCCCCAGATAGGAAAAAGTATCCATCAATTGATCTGTTTGTATATGTAATATAAAGAATACCCTGTTAACCGATTCATCACCAAAATAAACCCATTGCCAATGATAGTATTCTGCGTTATTGAAGTAATAGTCAGGGATACTTTTATTTGGTCCTCCTTTGTCAGTACCCCAATACTGGAACTGGGGTCTGTAAGCACCGGCCGGCGTCCCTTCATATAGAAACCAGTACGAGTGATCCGGATCAACTTTCTCAATGAGCATTTCTGCATAATCGGGATAAAAAGTCCAGGTCCATTCCCACTTCCCGGAATTTGAAACTGTTTTGATCCGATTATCAGAAACCAGAATGCTATTACATTGATTAAATCCAGGATGTCCCGCACCACTATCCTCAGACCTGAAAACCAGGTTGGGCAATCCCCTGTATTCAGAGGCTGCATTCAGTGGATACTCCTGTATCGAATCGCCTCCAAAACCTATCCAATCATTACCTTCTATATCAACAATACTGGAAAATCCACCAGCTTCCTTCTGGTAATATAAAACTGCGTTGTTCAGTTTAATCTCAAAGCATTCCTGTCCCTCATCCATCACACCATCCACTATTCTTACTTTTTGACAACCTGACAAGGAGGACAGGTAAATCAATAAGGCACATAAAGAAAATAAACTTTTGGTCATGAATTCTTCTTAAAGACTATTTTCCTTTTTTAATTTCACATATTTTTCAAGCCACTGATCCATTTCCCATAACATATGTAAAATTGATTCTTCCGACCTGTAACCATGACTTTCATTGGGAAGCATTACCAATCGCGTTGTTCCACCATGCCCTTTGATGGCATTATAGAACCGTCTGCTTTGCAAGGGGAAGGTACCTGAGTTATTATCTGCTTCTCCATGTATCAATAATATTGGTTCATTTACTTTATCAGCATGCATAAAAGGTGACATTTGAAAATATATCTCCGGAGCCTCCCAGAATGTCCGCTCTTCCGCCTGAAATCCAAATGGAGTCAGGGAACGGTTATATGCACCGCTTCTGGCGATACCGGCTGCAAATAAATCAGAATGGGCCAATAAGTTTGCTGTCATAAATGCCCCGTAAGAATGTCCTCCAATAGCGATCCGGTTTTTATCTGCTATTCCCATATCAACCAGCTTCTTGATGGCTGCCTGAGCGTTGGCGACCAACTGAGGTACAAATGTATCATTTGGCTCTTCATCCTTCTCTCCTACAACCGGCATACTTACATCATCAAAAATGGCATATCCCCTGGTAATCCAGAATAAAGGGGACCCATAATTTAGTCCTATGAACTGATACGGTGATCCGGTCACCTGCCCAGCAGCATCCTTACTTTTAAATTCATCCGGATAAGCCCACATGATCACAGGTGGAGGGCCATCTTCTTTTTTATACCCTTCCGGTAGGTAGAGATCACCCTTTAAAGGCAATCCATCAGCCCTTTCATAATGAATTACCTCCTTTTTAATGTCCTCCAGAGCTTTATAAGGGTTTGTAAAGCTGGTAAGTGAAGTTAGTTTACCCTTTTTCAGGTTACGTATAAATACATTCGCAGGCATGTCTGAAGACTCGCGATAGGTAAGCACAATTTCTTTATTTGTGTCTATCAACTTGATTGGTCTTTCATACCAGGGTGCCTCGCTCCTCCATAACCTAGTTGTTGTTTCTTTTTTAACATTATACATATCAACAAAAGGCCTGTTACCTTCAGGTGAGGCCCCCCTACCAAAGAGATATAGGGCATTACCTTTCGTCAATAATACTTGTTTCCCATTTGTATTGAATTTTGATTGAAATGTTCCGGGGTCATTATATCTGTCTTCATAAGACCGATCAAATATTGTTTTCTTTGAACCTTCCGGGCGGGCAGGGCTGAAACTACTTGTTATAATTTGCCTAGTTGACCACCAATATTCGCTTGAAATGGCTAAATCTTCCTTTCCCCATATGATACCGCTATATCTGAGATTAAATTTTATGGATGGAATGGCTGCATCATGGAAAGGAGCTGCTTTATGGAATAACTGATCACGATATTCCACATCATTTGCCGGGTCACCCTCATCCAGGGCTTCTACCCAATACAGATCAGCGGGTTTATCCGAACGCCATGTAAAGGCCCTTGGCCCCTTTCTCACCGCATTAAATCCTATAGGGATCTCTTCCGCTAATGGGATATTCGCAATTTGCTCTACTTGAGCACTTTCAGGATCCAATACTTCAACCACAAGTGGAAATCGATAATAGGGTACTAGATAGGAAAATGGTTTGTGAATTTTCTGTACAAGTATATAGTTTCCATCTGGGGATGGAGAAATTGAATACATAATCCCTTTATCTCCTATTCTCATATTATTTCCATCCAGATCAGAAAGAACAAGCTGAGAGCTGGTATAATACTTAAACAAGTCTTCATCATATTTATTCTGCAGAAGATCCTGGTAAGTTCTGGAAGGAGCCTTCCGTCCAATGGTTTCCTGTACAATCGGGCCTATAGGCGTTCTGCTTTTATCCGGTGGCATTTTTCTGGAAACATCGATGGCCTTATAAACTATTCGATAACTATCAGAGAACCATTGAAAAGGATTTCCTCCAATTGCATCATTAATATTATTTTCAGATATGGTTATCAGTGATTTTTTCTCCAGTTCAT
>CAYMFU010000226.1:0-18421 GCA_964389805.1 uncultured Roseivirgaceae bacterium
GCAGGTGCCTCCGGAGGAGGTTATGGATCATGGCATTTTATTGGTGTTCGACCTGAAATGTTTGCCGCAGCTATACCGGTCTGTGGTGCAGGGAATCCTGAACTCGCTAAAAATATGGTTGATACACCAATATGGGCTTTCCATGGTCGCAATGATAGAAATGTTCCTGTGAATGCCTCTCGAGAGATGATTGAGGCAATCAAAAATGCAGGTGGCAATCCTCTTTATACTGAATTTCCAGGTGTTGGACATAATACATGGCCACATGTAATTAAAACTCCAGGTCTATTGGACTGGCTTTTTGCCCAGAAACGTGATTAATTCAAATATGAGCAAATGCTCGAACAAGGCTTCCCCCTAAACTCTAATTTTTAGGTGAAATATAATCTCAGTTATATAACCCAGAACCTTTAAGTAATCCCCCCAATCCCAGCCTTAAACGCCCACGATAAACGGCAAAAGAAAGCGTCTGATGCATTCTTGTTTACAGAGCGGTAGAATATAACCTTTTAAAATATCCCTACGATCTCAGGCTTGAAAAATATATGATGACCACATTCGTAAATGATTGTAATCCTTCAGCCATTATATTCAATAGTATCTGTTTTGAAAATAGAATATAATTTATTGCCACTGCCATGCTATTAATTTCCATTTCTACTATTAGGTGATTTGAATCATAGTTTATTTAGTATCAATTTATTAAGTTTAATATCTTACAAAAAATTCAATTCATTATGTGTTTTTTTTTCAGTCTCATTCCTTCTACTTTTTGGCTAGTGGTGGGATTCTTTGTATTATATACATCAACAAAAGCAGAGGGAACATTACAAAAGTTTGGTAAGATTCTGGCAATATGGATTTTCATAATTGCCTCATTTTTTCCTATTTGTGGTGCATACATGACTTTATCAGGAAACTGTCCGATGGAAGAATTGTTTGAAGGGATGCACGGTCATGATGAGGAAAATGAAGATATATTCTAATTTAGCAACGGGTTCGTGGATGTAGTTTTGGTAAGCGTATACTTCACTGTATTCCCTTTTTTATTTTTAAGGCAATTTAAATCGCTTCAAAAAAACTAACATCATCTTAATTTCAATATGGAAAAATCATATTAGTTCAATTATTATTCGTTGAATTTCTTCAACTAATTTTGGATCGAACCTAGCAAAAGTCTTTGCCCATTTAAGATTTCTTATGCAGCCTTCTTTCAAGAATTTTCTTGAGTCTGTAATTACCAAGTATCTTTTATCCTTTAAACTGTAGGTAAATAAAGGAACAGTATAGCCATTAAGATCCTGGTTGAGTGAATGGATAATCTTTTTGAAAATTTCGTTATTATGAAATTCCTTTAGAGCTTTTTCAGCGATTTGAAACTTATCTTTAAATGCTTCTGACTTAATCAGTTTTGATTTGATACCATTTGTTATAACTGGCTGGTAATTCCAAATCCCAAAAAATTCTTTTGATTGCTCTTCACTTAAATATTTTCCCTTAGTAAATATTTTCACATCATTAAATTAGCATAAATAATAACGCACAAAAAGACACAAAGATGTTTATTCTTACAGGCTAAAATGAGGCTAAAAGACTAATAACGAAAGGGTTACAAGGATTGCTGAATGTTTATTAATGTTTATAATTTATTTCACCCTGAAACATGATTATGTTTCAACATTGCTAAATTCTCGTTTTTTGGGTCATGGTTTCGGGTATACTTTTGTGCAAAACGTATATACATGCTTATATATTAAGAGTTATATAATGTAGAGGCGATATTAGTATATATTCATGTATCAGAACGATCGAAAATCAGGCCCTTCTGGGCCCACTTGACAATCAGGCACTTACGTTAATTGTGGGTGCCTTGTCTTTTTGTTCGCATAGAATTCGCATACGTCCTGTAGTTCAACCGGCTATATTTGGGGTGTACAACAAACGCGTTAGACCCGATCCATCACCCACAACTTCCCCTATTTTCCATCCTTAACCTACAACAGTTTAAGACATATAACGATTCAACATACAACTATCGCTTAGAACAGCTGAAATTTCTACAACCTGAGAGCAAAGAATACTACAATTGCGGCATGAAATGAGGCTGAAATATACAACTCTAACCAGAATACGTATGGATATCTACAACTGACTGCTAGAAATGGACTAAAATATACAACTCATTGGTATAATAACGGCACGGTGTATACCTACCAAATCTTGTGCCTAATTGCTGTAATCAGAAATAGTAATAAGTCGTAGAATTAGCTAGCGTTTCAATTAACCGGATGGCTGAAAACGCGGAAGCACTTTTAGCCGGTTCGAGTTGAATTGTTTGTTAGCAACATTATTATTCCAATGTATGTGGAAGTTCTCGTAAATGAGCTGTAGCACGATATTTTGAAGCAAAATCTTTATATGCTCTACCAACTGCATCTTCAGAAAGATCCAATACTTTAGCTGCCACATTTGTGGGAACTTCATGCTCCCATGCATAAAGAAGATGATCCAGCTTATCAAACGAAATCCTGAAAAAAAACTCCTGATCGCTTACAGGAAGACTAAATGTATCAGGACTGGGTTGACGATTAACAATTTCCGGAATTACTTCGAGATAGTCGGAAAGCTGGTATATTTGATTTTTGTATAGATGGGTAAATGGTTCAATATCAGTGCCACCATCACCATATTTGCAGAAATCCCCTAATAAAAATTCAGTGCGGTTAGTAGTTCCGACAACAAGAAGATTACGTTTTTCTGCTTCTGCATAAAGATGCAACATTCGAGACCTGATTTTAATATTTGCAAATGATGTTATGGTTAGAAATTCATCCAGATTCAACCGTTTACTCTTTAATTCGCCATCTGGCATTTGAACTTGAAGACGATAAAAGCTGAAGCTAGCTCGCTCCAGAAGATCTGTAGGAAGGGTTATATTATATTTATATCCAGGCTTATATTCGGGAATCATTTTTTGGAGAAATTCATCTCGCCATTTATACTTAACAATACTATCTACAGTGGAAGTGATATCGATCTGGCGATGCTCTATTCCTAACGCTTGAGCATGTTTTATTGCATATTCACTGCTAATTGGATTAGACTCTGATTCAGGAAGGACAAGTCCTATTACTTTTTCCTTTCCTATAGCATGAACTGCAACAGCTGCTATGCAGGCAGAATCGATACCGCCGCTCAATCCAACTATCACACCTTTCTTACGAAATGCATTCATTTGACCCACAATAAACTCTGAAAGTTTATCTAATTCCTGAACTGGGTCTATTTTTAATACATCAAGATTAAAATTCATCAGATAACTCCTATTAACGTTTATATTTTGTGTAAAGAAACCGTGATATCATGAATCACCATTTGGCCTTTCCCTAATCCGACGTACTCATCAGTGCTTCGTGCAATAAGTTGCGAACATATATTCTACTGCCAATAACGACATTACTTACAATTTACAAAATACTATCAGGCTATGCAAAAGAAAACCAGCAGCAAGCAACTAGGCACAATAAATAATAATATGCATTGAAACGGGAAGTATCTATACTTATACCAACCGTATATTAACACCCCCGGCCTTAATCTACAGCATAACTGCCCCCCCGGGTATTGAAAGTGATAAGTGTATCGTGTGTGGAGTACCACCTGAACCAGCGACCTCATATTCAGAGGGATTGTTTTTAATACTGAAATTGGTTAATATTAGGGAGAGAAGTGTGACTTTTCATGGCACATCGTGGATAATAGCAGATAATAAAACAAGTCTTAACCGATATAATGTCATTAAGGCTAAGATCAATATTTTCGTTGAACAATGGTTTTATAGTTACTTTGGTTTGTTTGAGAAAATGTTAAATGATGCAATGTTTAAAATGTCAACATAAGAATAAGCCTTCAGCGAAATACTGTTCCCATTGCGGGACGAAATTTGAACAGGTCTGTCCTCAGTGTGGGGCACAAGTTGATCCGACTGATCGGTTCTGTTCTGAGTGTTCTACTGCGCTGGATACATCAGTGACATCAGAACCAGAAAAAACGGATTCCACATCTGGTCCACTTTCCTATACGCCACCTCATCTTGCCGAAAGGATTCTCAGTAAGCGAACCGTTATAGAAGGTGAACGGCGTACAATCACTGTTTTATTCGCTGATGCGAAAGGTTTTACCCCAATCTCTGAAAACCTTGGAGATGAGACAATCTACGATCTCAGTAAAGAATTCGTCAGCTTAATGATGGATGCTGTACATCGTTATGAGGGTACAATAAACCAGTTCCGTGGAGATGGAATACTGGCATTATTCGGTGCACCAATAGCACATGAGGATGCAGCACGACGGGCAGTAGCTGCAGCTATTGAGATGCAGAATACCCTTAAGGAATACGCTACCAAAATAAAACCAAAACATGGTATTGACCTTCAATTCCGAATCGGATTAAACACCGGACCTGTTGTGGTTGGGAAAGTCCATGATAACCTGGAGATGGATTATACTGCGTACGGAGATACAATGAACCTGGGGGCCAGAATGGAGGAGATGGCAGCGCCTGGATCGGTCTACCTGAGTGAAAACACATACTCAGCAGTTGCAGATTATTTCGAATGCGAATCTCTGGGATCCCTAACAGTAAAAGGGAAGGAAAGCCCTGTGATGGTTTACAAAGCATTACGACCAAAACCGGCAAAAACTCGGCTTGAAGCTGCAACAGAGCGCGGTTTATCCCCTTTTGTTGGTCGTCACCACGAGTTGACAGTACTCCTGGAGTATATCGAAAAGGTTAAGCGAGGTAAGGGACAGGTTATGTTAATCTCAAGCGAGGCAGGCACCGGTAAATCCCGACTGTTATTAGAGTTTCAAAAAGCCATCAATGACCAGGAGGTGAAATGGCTTGAAGGGCGGTGTATTTCTTTTGGACAAAACATCTCCTATATACCCTTCATTGATATCATTAGGCACACATTCAATGTAGAAGAGGATGACAATAACGACGACATCATTGGTCGCATAGATAAGAGAGTATCCGATTGGGACAAACCCGCCCGGGAGAATGTCCCCTACCTGAAATACATGTTAAATGTAGATCCTGGCAATCCTGATGTTCTCGAAATGGATCCCATGGAGCGAAGAGCACGTATCTTTGATAGTCTTCGAACGATACTCATCCAGGAAAGCCGTGAAGGGCCACTCGTAGTGGTTGTGGAAGACCTGCATTGGATCGATGAGCTATCAGAATCAGCGTTGAAAGCCTTAGTGGACGTGGTTGCTTCTATTCCTGTACTTCTTGTCCTGACCTATCGTCCAGATTATAATCATACTCTTGGAGAGCGGACCTACTATAATCGCTTGTCATTAAGCAACTTATTACCGGAAGAAGGTGTTGCACTAGCATCGGGAATGCTTCAGGTTACTATCTTGCCTGAAGATCTTCATCAACTCATCTCACGCAAGGGAGAAGGTAATCCCTTCTATATTGAGGAAGTCATCAATTCACTTTTGGAATCTGGAGTTCTTCAAAGGGAAAATGGCACTTATGCTCTTAAGCAACCTATAGATCAAATACGTGTGCCAGATACTATCCAGGAGGTTATCCTCAGTCGTATAGATCGGCTGGAGCACCAAACACGGGAGGCGATTCAGCTTGCCTCTGTCATCGGTCGTGAGTTCACTTTTCGATTGCTGGACCGCATTTCCGATGTTGAGGTAAAGTTGGAAGAGCGGCTGGAGAAATTGAAAGTATTGGAGCTGATTTACCAAAAGGCTTACTTTCCTGAACTTTCTTATATGTTCAAACATGCACTCACTCAGGATGTGGCTTACTCAACATTATTGTTAGAACGAAGAAGAGTGCTCCACGGTATTATAGGAACTGCCATTGAGAAATTATATGCTGATGAGCGGCTTCCTGAACAGTATGAAGTACTGGCTTATCATTATTTCGAAGGAGCAATTTGGGAGAAGGCTTTAGAATACCAGTTAAAATCGGCGCATAAATCTACAGCCGCCTTTGGGAATCAAGACGCGTTGGCCTATTTTGATCGGGCCCTTCAGGTACATAAAGAAATGGAAAATCCTCCTGAGAAGATGTTGATTGAGATTTACTCCGGCAGAGCTAAAATTTATTTTGGTATGTCGGAGTTTATAAAATCAGTGGATAACTATAACCTTTTACGGGAAGTGGCAAGTTCTATTGGAAATCGTTCACTGGAAGGACAGGCACTAGCCGGTGCTGCACATAGTTATGTATGGGCGCACGAGTTTGTTAAAGCCAAATCGATGGCCAGGGAAGCGTTGGCCATTGCAGAGGAGAACGAAGATGATCGGGTGAAAACCGTAGGTATTTATGTTCTCAATTTTATTGACGCCATTACGGGCAACCTTAAAAATGCGGAAAATAAAGCGTTAAAATCGGTTCAAATTAGTCAGAAAACAAACCAACCAAACTACGAAACCTGGGGCTATGTATGGGAGACACTTATTCATTCCTGGCGTGGTCAATATACGCAGGCACACGAATTTGGTAGAGAGGGTACCAAAGTTGCTGAAAGACATCGTTTAGGATTCCAACTTGTCCATGTCAGGTGGTGCGATACGCTCGCACTGGCAGGTCATGGACATTATAAAGAAGCAATCACCATCATGAACGATTCTATTGCTCTTTGTGAACGTATGAGTGAAAAGGTTATCCAATCAAGATGTTGGAATACCTTAGGCTGGGTATACAACGAATTATGTGATTGGGAACGGGCAAATGAATACAATCATAAAGGCCTCGACTTTGCCTTGACGTTTGGAGATTCCGAAATCATACTCAACGCTAAAATTAACCTGGCAGACTCTGCATTTGGAATCGGCAACCATGATCAAGCACGTAAAATGTTAGAAGACATCTACGCTTCCTTACCTCAAGAACATGAATGGATGAAGTGGCGTATCACCCAACGTCTGACACATAGCCTCGGGGAGATAGTCTTTGAAGAAGGTAATGAGAATAGGGCATTAGATCTTGCCAATGAATGTCTGGCACTGGCTGAACCGACTGAGTCTCGCAAGAATATTGTTAAAGGGCAGCGATTGCGAGGACAAGTTTTCCTTGCTCAGGGGAAATTAAAGGAGGCAGAAAAGGAGTTCTTAAAAGCTTTGAATATTGCAGAACAAATTGGTAATCCACCGCAACTTTGGAAGACCTTCGTTGCCATGGGAGATCTTCGACAGGCTCAAAAAAGAAAAAACGATGCGCTTGATGCTTACCATAATGCCCTATCAGTAATTGAAAAAGTCGCTGCAGGTTTGGATGATAAGTCTCTTAAAAATACCTTCCTGAATTCAGAACATGTTAAATCGATTATAAAGAAGGCAGAAAAGTAGGGAAGAAACCTAAATTAAAGTAGATAGCATAGCTTATTTCTGATCTCCTATGCTATGAAGGCTAAGTTAAATTGCTGATAATCAGGTATTTGCATTCGATGAACTTATTTCTTCTACTATATTACGGACGCATTGGACGCATTCTTATACCTTTTTATATACACTATATAGATTTCAGATAGTGTACAAATACGATAAGATCATGTGTCTTATGTGCAAATTCCGGACACGTTGACCACCCTATTCCAGCATTTTTATCTATATGCACCGATTTTGACTGACCACCCCATTCCGATATTTATACATTTTTAAGTATCTGATATACAATGGATTCTATCATTTTTTTTAATTTTACAATCCATTATTTATATAGTGGTCAACGATTCCGGTTTTGGGTGGTCAATGAGACCGGATTTTGCAGGAAGAACTACACTTTAAAAGTATGTGACACATTGAAGGGGAATAATTGATTAGAGGGCTTTATTCGTTGCCCCCCTATAAACACCCCATCTATTAAAAAGTCCACTCGAAATCGCCTAAAAGGGTATATTTGCGGAGAGAGAGGGATTCGAACCCTCGGTCCCCGTGAGAGGACAACGGTTTTCGAGACCGCCCCGTTCGACCACTCCGGCATCTCTCCAGACATTCGATATAAAGTATCAAAAAGTCATCCCAAAGGTACAACAATGTACTTTTACCAAAGTATATATTTGCTGGAATTTACTAGTGAAATATTTGAAATTGAATTAACAAAATAATCCCTTGCCATTTCATAAGTGGTCAAGGGATTATATCGCCGGGAATATTATATTTATTTTTTCCCGGCGTAAGAAAGGAGAACAAATCCTAATTTGAGCCTTACGACCGGACTGAAATAGGCGCCGTAACTATTAAAGCCCGCTCCCAGTCCGAAATCCATACCCAGGCTAAAATGACTTCCATAATTTCGTTGAAAGCCCCAGACTGGTGCTATAAATATGGAATTGAACCGCTCATCATCGGTATCCCCGGCAATCGGTTCAAAACGGTACCTGGCATGCAATCCCCAATAATTTCCTGAGTTCATAGCGGTACGTTTGCCTTTTTTATGCCGCTTTTCAAGATTATAATAATTCCTAAAAGTAGCCTCTGCAAATGGTGCGACACCAAACCGGAATTCATCGAAATCTCCATTGTTTTCCAGCCAGGTTACTGCATTAAGGCCTCCACCAATCTCCAATGTATTTGATTTTCCTATGCCCTGTTCATAGGAAATCTTCAGTGGAATAAAATAAACGCTAAGTAAAGATCTTTCAACCTTTACTTCTTCAGGTTGTCCGAAAGCAAAAAGAGTAGAGCTCAGGACCATTAAACTTAGAAAAATAATACGTTTCATCTGTAGATAATTTTAGTTGTTGTTGGACAGATGAAACTCGCGTCAAAATTATTTTTATTTAGATAATTTTCCGCTCGTTTCATGACATTTGAGTTTTTGATTTAAAATCAAATATGAGAAAGCAAATTATATGCCGTATTGTAGGAAAGCTGAAAAGCAGGATAAATACCAAAGTAATACAGTAAAAAATACCGTAAAATGGGGGAAGAAAAACTTTAAATTACATCCTTAGGTATCCGGACTTTTCTGGCGTTGCTCAGGCCATACTTTTCAAGCATTCCTTCCACCATAAAATAAACGACAGGAACAATGATCAATGTTAAGAACATGGAGCTGGTTAGTCCGCCTATCAGGGCCCAGGCCAATCCATTTTTCCATTCCGAGCCGGCTCCGGAAGCCAGGGCTATGGGAAGCAATCCAATGATCATGGTTATGTTAGTCATTAGAATTGGCCGAAAACGAAGTTTAGTGGCGGTAATCAAGGCTTCTTTCCACTTCATGCCATTTTCTTTAAGCCGGTTTGTGAAGTCAACTACCAGTATGGCATTCTTCCCCACCAGGCCTACCAGCATGACCATTCCCAGTATGGAGAATATACTCAGGCTTTCCATCGTCAGCGCCAGGGCCAGCAAGGCGCCTATCACAGCCAGGGGAATGGAGAATAATACCACGAATGGATAAACATATGAATCATAAAGCGCTACTAAAATCATATATACCAGTAGTATGGCAATTATCAGGGCAAATATCATCGTTTGGAGGCCGTCCATTGTCCGTTTAGTTTGCCCGCCGAAGAAATAAGTTATGCCTGCAGGCACGACCATTTCATCCATTTTCCTTTGAAGTTCCCTGCCAACAGTACCCGCCGGGCGGCCTATTACCTGCGATTTGATGGTAACGGATGGCGACCGGTTCGAACGCTCAAGCTTAGCATAGGATTCCTGTTCTTCAATGCTGGCAAATTGACGGATCCGGATAACTTTTCCTTCTTTATTAACTACAGACAGGTTCTTAATATCATCGACATTGGATCGACTGAACTCCTGAAGCTGAATATTGATATCGTAATCGAATCCCTTATCCTTATATTTTGAATCTGTATTTCCATTAAAAGCGGTTCTCAGGACCATACCTACCTGTGCATTAGTAATTCCCAATAATTGCATAATGTCTCTGTCGGGATTTACTGTATATTCGGTTCGGCCCTCTGTCAGGGTAGATTGAACTTCCACAGTTCCGTTTATATCGTTAAAAAGCTTATAAACAGATTCAGAGAATGTATTCAATGCCTCTACATCTGTTCCATTTATGGTGACCTGCACTGCGTCGTCATCTTTTAATCCGATCAGGTTGATATCCACGGGCCGGATAATAATTCCAGGAATATTGCTCTCGAGATCGTGTTTGACCTTTCTGGCAAATAAACTGGTCGATAATTCTCTTTGAGTTTTATCAATAAGACGGATATTCAGTTCAGCAATATAGGAAGTGTTGAACTCAATACGCCCGCTGCTGGTAACACCTACCGTTGTAAATATATTCTCAACCTCTGGGAATTTATTTAAATATTCCTCCACCTGCCCGACAACCTTGTCTGTCTTGGCAAGACTGGCATCCTTGGGGAGCTCAACCTCTATAAGGAACTCAGACCTGTCTCCAGCCTTGGTGAATTCAATGCCTATCAATCCAAAATATATTAAAAGAAAGCTGCTGGAAAATAATAGAAAGGCAATAAAGAGGGCAAGGTATTTATAGTTAAAGGCTAATCGAAGGACCTTAATTAGTTCATCGGTCAGATTTTCCAGGAAGGCTTCAAAACCTAAGATGGCTTTCCCGAAAATGGTCTTTCCTTTTATCCGTTCAAGCTTCGAAAACCTTGAAGTCAATAAGGGTACAATGGTGAAGGAGACAAACAAACTGAATAGGGTGGAAGTAACAATAACCACTGAATATTGCCTGAGCATATCGGCTACCAGTCCGGTTGAAAAGATTATGGGCAGAAATACTACGACATCGATCATCGTAATCGACAGGGCTGTAAATCCAATTTCCATTCTTCCTTCATAAGCTGAGCGTACTCTGTCTTTACCCATCTCAATATGCCGGTGAATATTTTCCAATACAACTATGGAGTCATCCACAAGTATGCCGATGGATAGAGATAACCCCAGTAATGTCAGTAGATTGAGTGAGTAGCCGAGTAAATACATTACTGTAAAAGTGGATATGATTGATGTAGGTATTGAAATAAGAACGATCAGTGAATTCCGTAGACTGTGCAGGAATATTAGCATGACCAACGATACCAGGATCACGGCATAGGTAAGGTCAGTTGTCACAGCATCGGCAGCCTTTATGGTAAATTGAGAAGTGTCCTGGGCTATGTCAAATTCCAGATTGATGTTCTGAAATTTGACAGAAAGTTCATCCAATCGTTCACGAACTGTTGTACTCATCTCCACTGCATTGGCGTCACTCTGTTTCCGGATGTCCAAAGCAAGGGCTTCCTTACCATTAATTTTAGCGATAACCGTTTGTTCTTTTCTATAGAAGGAAACATCGGCAATATCCTTAATATATACCTTTTTGCCGATCTGTGGAATCTCAAATACGACAAGGTCCTTAATTTCTTCAACAGATTCAAACCTCCCGCTGAAACGGATGAAATTCTGCCTTTCTTCTGATTCTACCTTTCCTGCTGGAATTTCAAGGTTGGTCCGCTGTATAATTTGAACCACCTGGAGAAGGGAAACATTATTAGCTGCCATTTTTTGGGGATCAACTTTAACTTGTACTTCTCTTTCTACACCCCCCAGGAGACGTACCTGGGCAACCCCTTCGATTTGATTCAATACGGGTACGATCTGATTCCGGGCAAAATCATAGAAATCTTCAGCTGATAAACTGGAAAAAGTCCCCATCCGCATCACTGGCAGATCGTTGAAATCGAATCTTGTCAAAGTTGGCTTTCTGGCTTGAGAAGGTAATTCGCCCGCTATTCCGTTGATCTTTCTATCCGCCTCTCTTAAAGTGTTTTTAATATCTGTACCAGCCTTCATCTCAAGTTTAACCAGTGAAAAACTTTCCATGGAGGTAGAAGTGATCGTTTCGATATTTTCGAGAGAAGAAATGGCATCTTCAACCCGCTTTGAGACACTGTTTTCTACCTCCCTTGGTGATGCTCCAGGATAAACGGTAGTAATTGTTATAACGGGAGGATTGAATTCCGGAACTAACTCGTAATTTAAAAACCTGTAACTCATTATGCCAAGAATGATTAGCAATGAAAAAATCACTATGGCAATTGTTGGTCTTTCTATGGATATCCGGGTAATGTTCATTGATCTCTATTCAACGATTTTTACTTTTACCCCGTCTGAAAGGAGATTCAATCCTGATGTAATAATCTGATCCCCAACATTAAGGCCTTGTTTTATTTCGATATTTTCATTTACCGAGATACCAGTTGTTACCTCGGTCTGAACAACCGTTTGGTCAACAACCCTGAAAACATAATCAATTCCATTTTTACTTACGATATGGTCTTTATTTACAGCTATAATGTCGTGGTTTTCACTTCCAAGTATTACAGCAACGGCTACCATACCACCTTTCAGTTTCTGATCAGATCCCTGGCCTATGGATATTTCTAAAGTATACTGTTGTGCCATATCAGCGCTGACCGATACTTTTGATACCTGGCCTTCCAGCTCCACTTCATCCAGGGATTTTGGCCTGATGACCACATCCATTCCTTTATTAATATGGATGATCTCATCCTCACTGCACTTAATGGTCATTTTAAATCTATCAATATTTACAATTTCAAATACGGGGGTTCCGGGACCCAGCATGCTGCCTTTTTTTGTGAACATCTGATTTATATATCCGTTGAAAGGAGCTTCAATGGATGTATCTCCCAATCGTTTTTTAACGGTAATATATTGAGCCTCAGAATTCTTAAGGTTCAGTTGCATTTTTTCCAGCTGATCCCGTGTGACTCCGTCAACTTCAGCCATCTTCTCGAATCGTTCTATATCCTTTTTGGCCTTTTCATAATTGGCCTCCGCTACATTGAATTGGGCTACCAGCATTACATTGTCAACCTGAACAATCAATGAACCCTTAGTAACATAATCACCCAGGTCAAAACGAACTTCCTTAACCTCTCCCTGGGTTTGTGAAATAATCATTAACTCTTTTTCAGGTTTTAGTATACCTGTAAAAGTAAATCGTTCATGAAGCTCTGTCTGGGTAATTTCATCAACCATTACCGGGAGTTCTTCAACCTTCGCTTCGGACAAAAGTTCTTCTTTTTCAAGTATTTTCTTATTTCCTATCAAAACCCAGGCTATAACCAGGATGAGAATAATCAAAACGATAAGGACAATATATCTTTTCATAGTGAATTTCGTATTTATAGATCCTGGGAGTATGTTAATAAATTGCCAGTAGATTTCAAATAATTCAACTCAGCTATTTTGTATCCATATGTTGCAGTGATCAGGTTGTTCTCAGCTTCTCTGTATGTAGATTCAACCTCTAACAGATCCGATAACATAGCTAATCCTTCTTCATATAATGCAGATGTTTGTGCATACATGCTTTTAGAAGTTTCTACATTTCTTTGACTATATTCAATAAGTTTAAGACTGTTAATCAATTCATTTCGGGAATTTTCGAATTGCATTTTTAGACTTTCCTGAAGCTTGATTTTGTCTAAGCGGGCCTTGTCAGTTTTCAGGGTGGAAGTCTCCATCTTTTTCTTCTTTTCCCCCCCGTGGTAAATCGGGATGTCAAGCCTCACTCCAAACAAATTTATTAAGAACCACTCCTGGTTCCCCTCAAAAAAGTTAAAAGCTTCTCGCTGAGCTTGTAGCCGGAACCTGGCAAAAGCATTTAGCGTCAAAAAATAATCGCCCTTAATCTTATCTTTTTCTAACTCAAATAGATCGATCTTGGTATCAATTAATTCTTGCTTAGTATTAGATAGGGAATCAGGATAATTTTCACTGATTATACCCGGTTTAACTTCAAGGGATTCAATAACTATTTCGATATCGGTCTCCACGGGAATCCCCATTAGAAACTTCAGGTAAGATACTAGTTGTTCTATTCCCGCGTCCATTTTGTCAATACCTGATAAAAGTTTCGTCCTGTTAATTTCAACTTTACCCTTATCAAAACTCCTGGCATACCCATTCTCAATTTGTATATCAACAAGCTTTTCTATCCTTGAAAGTCTCTCTAAATTATATAATAACAGTTCTTTTTTAGCATTAAGTGAAGCCAGCTTATAATAGTTTAATGTAATATCATAAATAATGGTTTCCCGGCTCAATTGGCTTTTCAATTGATCAAGTTTTGCCAAATTCCTTTCTAAATCCTCCGTAAGCACAAAATTACGGTCAAATATCACCTGATTAATATCCATTCCGGCATTTAAATTATGAGGTAATCCCAAACCTACCGGATAAGGGCCATCGCTTGTGCCTCCTGAAAGAATGGATCCTTCATCAGATGGGAATATATAGGTGGGTAAGTCATTAAAATATTTATAATAATCAAGGTAGAAGTCCACTTGAGGAAGGATCTTACTTTTAGCTGTTCGGTATTGAGCATACCGTTCTTCAGCTTCAATTTTATCTGATTTATGCAAATAACTATTCTCGAGCCCAACAGAGATACACCTTTTCAGGTCATACCCGGACGTATCCTGGGCCTGTAAATTAAAAATACAGAAGATGCCAGCTAAAAAAAGAAATATGCGCTTGCTCATTATACTCATTGAATAAACACGAAAGGCAAAAATATAAAATGATATTGATTAAACCTTTCTTTTAAAGATTATTGATACATCTCTTTTATACAGATACACTTAATAAATTTTAGCAGAATAATCTTAAAAAATGTATTCCTGAATTAGGGGTTTGTGGGATATATCAAGTCTATACTTATAGTTGCAGATGGTAACTGCGGGCTAAGTATGTTCATTTGCTCGATTAAAAATTTATTAAGAATACATGATTTTTGACATTGCAGCTTAAAGAAAAATTCAATACCATTGCAGCTTGAAATTTTTAAATGGGGTAAAAGCTATTTTTTAGAGAAGAAAACATATATGATGAAGGCTGAAAATCGGGTCAATGGACAGTTTAGTTGGATATTGGGAATTATTCTATTTGCCCTCCTGATAATAATGGGTTGCCAACAGGGAAATAAAAACCAGAAAGGCTCCGAGGAAATGAGCAGTACTGTAATGCCTCCAGAAGGAGATAACGCTTTTATCGATATTACCGGGCCGGCAGGGATTAATTTCAAACATACCATAGGAGATCATCATTTAAGTAACCTGGTTGAATCCGTAGGTGGAGGCGCTGCTTTATTTGACTATGATCAGGATGGATATCTTGACCTCTACCTGGTAAATGGGTCCCACAATAGTGATTTAAGTGCCCAGGAGGAGGAATTGGATTTTACTCCGGTTAATGAATTGTATAGAAATCTGGGTGACGGGACCTTCCAGGAAGTAACCAGAAAAGCCAGGGTTGGTGATAATGGATATGGTATGGGAGTGACCATAGGCGATTTCGATAATGATGGCTATCCTGATATTTATGTGAGTAACTACGGGCCTAACAGATTGTACCGAAATAAAGGGGATGGTACATTCGAGGATGTAGCAAATAAGGCCGGAGTTGATGGTAATGAAACGAGTGTCGGTGCAGTCTGGTTTGATTATGACAATGATAGCCATCTTGATCTTTATGTTGGAAATTACATAAAATTCGACCCGGAATATGAATATTATTATGCACCGGATGGATTTCCAGGTCCAATGGCGTATGATGGTCAGCCCGATCGCCTTTATCATAATAATGGCAATGGCACATTCAAAGATGTTACTGAGCAAATGGGAATGTTTAACCCGGAAGGCAGGGCTATGGGTGTTGGATCAGCAGATTATAATAACGATGGCTGGATGGATATTTATGTGGCAAATGACCATATGGTAAATTATTTATATGAAAACCTTGGTGGTAAATCCTTTAAAGATGTTGGTGTGGCTACGGGTACCGCCTTTAATCAGGTTGGTGAAGCTACAATTAGTATGTCTGTGGACTTTGCAGATTTTAATGGGGATGGGCTCCTTGATCTTTTTGTTTCGGATGATGGGTATTGCTCACTCTTCGCCAATCAGGGAGATAACATTTTCAATGAAATGTCATATCACGCTGGCATCGCACAGGCCAGTGGCCAACATGTAGGCTGGGCCACAGCCTTTATTGATTTCGATAATGATGGCGATAAAGATATATTCAAGGTGAATGGAGAGTTGAAACATTTATACGGTCAGGAAGACCAGCTCTTTGAAAATGTTGATGTCGAAAAATTTAATGATATATCTGTTGAGAGTGGACCACATTTTCAGCAGGAAAAGGTAAGCCGGGGTGCCTGTTTTGGAGATTATGATAATGATGGGGATATCGATGTTTATATTGTTAACCTGGATGATTATGGCATATTGCTGAGAAATGATACCGGAAACAGGAATAACTGGTTGATCCTGCATCTAAAGGGTAAAGTTAGCAACCGGGATGCCATCGGGGCTCGTGTAAAAATTACGGTAAACGGTGTTAACCAGATTGACCAGAAAAAGGGCGGCTGTGGTTACCTTTCACAGAACGATCCCAGACTGCATTTCGGTCTTGGTGCTGCTGAAGTAGTTGAAAAGATTGAAATAATATGGCCTGCCGGGAATGAGCAGGTGCTTGAAAATGTAGAAGCCAATCAAATAATGGTTATCGAAGAGGAATGATATGACTTGTAGATGAAGATAAAGCGTAAAATAGGAATATTGACTGTTTCCCTGCTTGCATTGGCAGCCGGGATTTTCTGGCTTATGCCGGAATCCCGATTGGAAAAAGGTATGGTGATCGTGACTGCTGTGCCGAGCGGTTTCGATCTGACTATAGAAGATATGGGTACGGACAACAGGTATATTGCTGGATCACAGATTATCGTTTTAAGGATGGATGCGGACAATAGTGAAATAGAGCCTATTCTCTTAACGGAAGATTTCTATTCTGCCCGCGCACCTGAGATCTCTTATAATGGAGAAAAAATGGTCTTTTCAGGTCAAAAGAGCCAGCACGAAACCTGGCAGATATTTACTATGGACTTCAAGTCATTTAAAGTTTCTCAGATCACGGTCGGCAATAAAAATTGTACGGATCCGACTTTGTTACCTGACGGAAGGATTGCCTTCTCTATGCAAGATGAAGATAAATTAACTGGCACGGTGCATAGATTATATGCATGTGAGCCTGATGGGAATGATACAAAACAACTGACTTTCAGCCCAAATTCTTCCTTTGCTTCTTCAATTTTTCGGGATGGTAGAATTCTTATCCTGGAGGAACAGCAATTTCCTCAAAGAAATAGACGAAAACTGATGGCTTTGCGTATTGACGGGACTAAATCAGAGCTATTTTATGAAAGCAAAGAGTCAAGTGAGGTTATTGGGAAAGGATGGGAAGCTGGCGAAAAGGTATTTTTTATTGAAAGGGAAATTCAGGATCCAGAGAAAACCAATATTGTTTCAGTAAACCAGGGACGTCCGCTCAGTTCGTTCAATAATCTATCTGAAAATATTTCAGGAGAATTTAATTCTCTGTCTCCTTCCGGAGGTGAGTATATGCTGGTTTCCTATAGGGAAAAGAAAGAACAGACCTTTGGTTTATATTCTTTCGATCTGACAAGTGAAGATTTGGCAGAAGTTATATATACCAATTCTGAATATCATATTATTGAACCAGTGCTGGTGGCTGATCGTCAGGTTCCCATGAAACTTCCAACGATTGTCGATGAGTCAAAAGATAAAGGGAGATTATTATGCCTCAACACAGATCTATCGATGGATGACCCTGGGCTCGATGATGGTAAAAAAACCGCAAAAGTGCAGATTTTCGGTATAGATGAGATGATCGGGGAGGTGCCGGTTGAGGAAGATGGATCTTTTTATATCGAAATTGACGCTGATACTCCTGTACGTTTTCAAACGGTAGATGCTCAGGGGGAGGTTCTCCGTGGGCCATCATCCTGGATCTGGGTAAGGCCCAACGAGAAAAGAAGTTGTATTGGATGTCATGAAGATCGTGAACTGGCCCCGGATAACAAGGTGCCAGACGCATTATATGCCGGTATGATGAAATTCCCTGAAGGGGAAATGACGGCTGCAATTGTTATTAACGGTAAAGAAGAGGATGATGAAGAGTAGGGTAAAATGGAAAATATTGTTTATTGCAATACCTTCGCTTTCCATAAGTATTATATTTTATGCTGGTCATAAATGGGGGCTTCAACATGCCAAATATATGACCGGGGGGGCACCTCATCCTGTCAATTGTTTTTCCTGTCATGCATACCTGGATCAGGATTCTAAATTGGCCAATTATTTAGATAAGGAATATGTTTCTCCCTTTAAACTGAATGTAACTCCGGATGGAAAAAATCTCCTGATCACTGCCCACGAGCGTAATCACTTGATAATATATGATATTATGAATAGGGAAATGAAAGCGAGTATTCCTGTTGGCATATGGCCCCACAGTATTGCTGTGGATAATACCGGGGGAAAAGCCTACGTAAGCAATCATTGGTCCC
>CAYMFU010000227.1:0-12225 GCA_964389805.1 uncultured Roseivirgaceae bacterium
CATTTCAGTAAGTGCTTCATTTACAGCTTCAGCCTGTTTTATGGCATTTTTCAGGTCCAGCCATGTTGTAAAAGCATATCCTGCGTGACTATGTTCACCTTCCGGACCATGGCTATGGACTTCACCTTTTATTTCAATCAATTGACTTTCGAAGGCTTTTGAAGTATTGACCTGCGTAGCAGAAGGCAGACTCACTTTATCCTTCCATTTTGCATAGTCGGCACCGTTTAATAAGATCAGGTTAGCATTCTGAAATTTTTCTATGCTTACTACATCCGGTTCCCAGTAAGCAGGATCACCGTTGATTTGAGGGAAAAAGACTTCTATTTTATCACCTCCAATCTGGGAAGCAAAAGTGTACAATGGGTAATTCACTACGGCAACAACTGGCTTTTGTTGCGTTTTTTCTTCCTGTGTTGATTTCTTTTCCGAACCACATGAGAATAGTACAAGTGCTATCAGGAAGGATCCTGCAATTTTTTGAAATTGATACTTCATAATGTTTTAAATAATAAATTTTTCAATAAATGTATTTACATAATAACCGGATAACAGATATAATAAAAATGCCAGAATTCCACTGGCTATCATCATTATTGCCACCTCCATGGTTAAAATCTCAACGACTTTAAAGCGTGAAGAACCAATGATCTCCAGTGTATTGATCTCATCTTTTCGCAGCCGGATAGTCAGTGTCATAATTAAAATGAAGATCAGTAAAGTCGCAAAACCAACGGCAATAAAAACCCCATCGAAGATCTGTTTGATCCTGAATATACTGTTCAATAAATTCGTGACTACCTGTTTTGGAACCACCGCTTGTACAACAATTTCTCCAGATTCAAACCTTCCTCTCAATATGGTCAATGATTTTTCATCTTTTGGGACAAACAGCATCGAACTTACAGGAAAGTCCGTTTGGATGCCATGAAAATGAAAACTGTCTTTATTTTTATCCGTGATTTCATTGTACATAAATACCTTGGCCGTAGCCGTTACGACACCATCTTTATTATCCATAACCAGGGTAGGATCGGTCTCATCTGCAAGGTCCTGATGCCCGTGACCGATACCCATAATGATCCAGGTATTCTTGATATCTGTAAAGATGGCATTGTCATCGGGCGTATTAGTTGGATTGAATATGCCGGTGATTTTCATTTTCAAAGGATACACACCGGCAAAATCAAAAAAACTTTCAGGTGAGGATATGATATAATCACCCACGTTCAGATTTAAAGCTTCAGCTACATTATATCCAAGCATGCAATCACCCAGAGAGGCCATGTTTTTACCCGAATAAATGGTCATTTCTCTGAAATTAATATAATCAAGCGCGGTGCCAACAATAGGGTAGGATCGTGCATTGAATCCGGTAAGCATTGGAACACAATAACCAAAGCCCAGATTATTTATTTCGTCAACCTCCTGCATGCTGATGGGTTCAAGTTTTTCATTCTGGAAATACAAGGAATTAATTACAAGATCTGTAGAACTACCCTTTTCACCGATAATCAAGGGGGTTGAAGTTGCTCTGTCCATCATCCTGACCTCACTTTCACTTATCAGCTTTTCAAGTCCGTTGGGGATGTATAAAATAACTGTAATTGAAGCGACCAGGATTAGACTTCTAACCTTATGATACAATAAATATTGTGATGCCAGGTAAAGACTATTTTTCATGTGCAAATGGTTCATCCTCAATCAATAGTTTGGAAAAGTCAATAACCTCATCGAAATCCGGCAATAATTCATGATCGTGCGTAACAGTTATCAGGGTTGTATTTTCTTCTATGCAATATTTGAAAAGAAGGTCCAGGATCTTCTTTTTATTTTTAGGATCCAGGTTTCCAGTGGGTTCATCAGCTAGGATTAATTCAGGCCGGGTGACCAGTGCCCTGCAAATAGCTACACGCTGACGTTCACCATGTGATAATCGTTTTGGGTATTTCAATAAATACCTGGATATGCCGGCATATTCTGATAAAGTATCAATTCGTTCCTTAACTCCTGTATCAACTTTCAATCTCGCATTGATCCTGTAAGGCAGCATGATGTTCTCAAAAACTGTGAGATAGTTGATTAACTTAAAATCCTGGAAAACAAACCCTATTTTACTGATCCGGTATACCCTTCTTTCGGACTCAGATAATTGGTTAATTTCTGTTTCTTTGTATTGTATGCTACCCTTTTGGGGACTAGAAATACCAGCAATCAGATTCAGTAGGGTTGTCTTACCCGATCCACTTGGCCCGATCAATGCATGTGTTACCCCTTTCTTAAAGATAAGGCTATCGATCTGCAATTGAAAGTCCGATTTAGGATATTTGAAATAAAGGTCTTTAATATGTAACATGGCTAAATAATCCTGGTCTCCTCAACAATATCAATATCATACATTTTCCAGACGCCGTCAACCGGTTTCACCTTGATGAAGGCATCGTATTTGTTCGTACGCTTATGTATATGGCCCCAATGACCAACATCCCCTTGCACTAGCCATTTTGTCCTGAAAATTAATCCTTCTTCTTCCTTATTTACAAATTCTACCTCTTCTATATTCACATCTTTCAACTTGACCTGCAAGCCGCCCTGGTTTTCCAGTACCATCGATTGCTTCGTCTGGATATATATTTCGGATAGCAATATACCCTCATTGCTGGTCGCCAGTTTATCATATACATCGCTCTCAGACCGGAAATCAAGTGCGCGATAGGTGTTTTTCAACAAATCGGATATTAATAGTTTGGCTTCCGGAATATTAAAAGACTTCTGCTTGATGAATGGGATCTCCACACGCCATTGAATCAGCCAGCCAGCCAGCATGAAAACAACCACTATAACACCAATAATTTTATTGGAAATTTTCCACTTCCCTATTCGAATACCATTCTTTCTAAATATGGTTATTAAAATCAGCATCATTAAAACCGAAATGAAAGGAACGTATATGGAAGCATTCTGAACTTTTACCTCAGAAATTGTTGGGATTTTATAGTTTTTCAGATAATTTTCCCAGACAAGGGCCGTATCTTCCTTCATCAACATATATGGAAATGGACCTGCTGGGTCCGTCATCATACAGGGGATCTGGTCGATCTGTTCATTGAACATATCCCATTTTACAACTACCTGCTGCGGTATGCTGTCATGAGGATACGCCAGAATGATCCCGATAATCGCTGTGGCATAGTCCATATCCCTGGGATTCTCAATGATCTGTATGCCCGACATGGCTACTTGAATAAAGTGGACCTTGTCGAGAATGGGAGAAACCTCTATACCATCAATGATCACTTTATTCCTCTGGATCATAAAATCAGCCACATAATTTTTAATGCTGTCGATTTCATTGGCCAATATAAGATCATCAATTTTGTAATTCAAAGGTATCCAGTATTCAAGGTCCTTCAATCGAATCAGGACTTCATGCCGCACCTCATAGGGATCCACATAGAGGTATTCCATCAATGAGTTTTTATGATGTCGTCTTAAATTGATATTTGTGTATTTGGAATACCATGGATCTTTCCAATCCAGATGAACCGTTTCTGCCTGGCCCAGGTACCGCAGGTCATGAACGGGAACCTGTTTATGGTAGGTTACAAATCCAATGTTTGATAATGTACTTCTGTATCCTTCCTCAATTGGGGGTTTTATAGTAACCGTTTTAGGCTTATAAGATAATGGGTAATAAGCCTCAGCATATATGACAATCGGACTAATGGATATGTTGGCAGTATCAACCTGCCCGGTATACAAAGAAGTCCTGTAATTTCGTTTGATCCGCATGATCTTATCAATCGTACCTTTCAGAAGCCGCCCATCAACATGGATGGTAAAGTCTTTAGTGAGGAATTCATCAAAGCTCAGTTCCATATTAGCCTCTTTAAAGCCACCTTCGTAAAATGTATCAGGAATAATTCTTTGAAAATAGGGATAATCCTTTTCTCCAATCTCAAAGTTGACTTGAATGCCCTCTTCAAGAATAAAAATTTCTACAATGGATTCACATTGATCCGCACGGATCAGGCTGATGAAATCCGCTTTTGCCGAATCTAATATTAAAAAAAGAAAGAAAAGAATTGAAAATCCTTTGCTCATTTAAAACGCTTTTAAAGTATTCTGTTATTTATCCTGCCAATATACCCGATGGAATTGTAATTCAAAAGTGCGGAATTATTATTTATTTGAAAGAGTATTCAATTATATAATATTCATCAATCAATAAACAATTGATTTATTCAGCGATATGGGGCCTATGGCTCCTGATCAGATTTAAACCTTATAAAACCTCTGTAAGTACCTATATAGATGCTGTTGTTTGGGCCGAAGGTATAGGTTGCCCAGATGTTGTTGAACACCTTTCGATCATAGTTTTTATTCCCCATAGAAAATGCTTTCGAGATCAATCCGGCATTATCTTTAAACACTTTTTTGTCGAAATATGGCCTTAAATAAAATACCCGGTATCCCGTTCTGTAATCAATTGCCGTAAGCTGCCAGTCAAGATGGCCATTGTAGCTTGTATCTGACCGATTGTATACGTAAATCATACCATTAGCTGCAGACATTTTTGGTGTAGCGGTTTTGGGATCAAAATGGCCTGCAGCAGGCCAATCTTTTTTCTGAACAAATTTACCATCAACAAGATCGAACCGAATAATGCCTCCTGTAGTTTCGTTGGCCGAAAAAGGATCTACATAACCGTATGTGTTGCCAATTATTATACTGTTTTTGTAGGCAACCATTGAATTTTCCACTGCACTCCCATTTGGTTCGAATATCTTTTGCTTAAAAACCAACTCGCCGGTTTCCTGGGCATAGACCACCAGATTGATCTGCGAAGTATCATTATCCCCGATAATCACATAATCATCCCCCATTAGGGTAGGAGTTGTGCCAGTACCTCTGTTTAAATGACCGGGTTTCCGGGTATGATCATTATCGTAAATAAGATTTCCTTTTTTAAAGGTTTCAGCCCATATGGGGTCCATCTCAATTCTTTTGGTTTTTTCATTAAAAAACAGCTTATATATAGCTAAATTGGAGTCTATATACACACCGTCTTTCCCTACGGTAAATGAATTTTGAATTTCTTCCCTGGTTTCCGGATCCAGGGCAAACTTTTCCCGGAAAGCTTTCTTCAATTCCGGGCTGAAAGACATATCGTCAGTATAATAAGGGATATCTTTCATGCTTTCGAGATCCTTATGGAACATTTTCTTAACTTTTGTTTCCACACCAAAGAATCCAATAAATGATGCATAGACTTTTGGACAAGGCGTATCCATATACTTGTCTGTCCGGTGTATCAATCCAATGATCCCATATTTTGAAGTGAACCATATATTACCTTTGTGATCTGGCATTAGTGCAGTTAACCGGTTCAATACGTCATTTCCAGCGATCTCGGGATCCACGGTATTTCCGGCCAGGATCTGTTCCTGGATATTGATAACTTCTATTGCATTCTTCCTGAATTTGCGCTCTTCAATGGTTACACGCAGGATGTTGTTATTAGCACCTGGTATATAAATCCGGTTTTTATTTGATAGATAGAAATAGGCACCTCCATATGTTTCCCTGAATAGTTTCATCCTGTTTTCCTTCTTTGCAAGGTCCAGGGCACTATTAACTCTGCCAGGAATTAATAAAGTGTCCAGGATTTTTATGGTGTCTTCAATGTCGAGTATGAGCAATGTGGTTGAAGCTCTGCCAAACGAAGGAGTTACAACTGTATGTTCATCAAGAAAAGCGAATGAGGGACACATTCCGGAAAATGCTTTGCCCTTCATCCTTGATTGAAAGTACTGAACCTCTACATTATTCATAGTGGGTCCCGGGAGATTACTAACATCAGATGCATGGGAATCCTCATGCATGGCTGCAGCGAATTCATTCTTCATATATGGATGTTCCCATCGGTCAAGTAAAGGTAAAGGATCCGGGTAGGAAGTATTGCCTGCCTTTTTCCATTCTGGATACCAGTTGGCATCAACATGAGCGAATTTGACCTGGGCCTTGAATTTCGCTTCATAAGGAGCGGGAATTACATTACAATTCTGGCCGTAGGTCATAAATGGAAAAAGAAATAACAGGATAGCTATAGAATGTCTATAGTATATTTTTAGTTCCATGATTTTCAGGTTTTAGATTTGCAATTAAATATAATACATGTACCTGATAGTACAAAATATTAATATTCAAGATTCCCTGGATTAAAAATTCGTATGAAAAAGAAGGAATTAAAATTCAAAAGAGAAAAGGATCTTCTTAAGGTTGGAAATAATCTTTTGTTTATCTTTCAGGATATCCGGATCAGTATAGATACGTTCATAAAGTCCCAGCGTGTAAATGTAAAAAAAAGAAGATCTTTCAATAGCAGATGTCTCATCCATACCGGTTTCGATCAACATTCCTTTCAAAAAAGCCATTCGACGTTTATCGGTTTCATTGATAATACCAACAATTTTCTTATTATGTAATCCGTAGGTTCTAAGTTGGCGTAAAAATAGTTCATTTGATAAATTCTTATTTAGAACAACATCAATTAAAAGATAAATTCTTTCTAATGGATCTTTTACTGGTCCAAGAACTGTTATTAGAGCATCCGTACCCTCGTAAATTCCTTTTCTAAATAAATGATCAAGAAATTCTTCCTTAGAATTAAAGAAATGATAAAAACTAGTCTTTGCTACACCGATTTTTTGACTAAGATGATCTACATTCACTGCTTCTACGCCCTTTTCAATGACTACATTTTTAGCTTCTTCCAGCCACCTTTCATGACTGCTGTTCTTATGAGCCCCCATTTTTAAATAGAATAATTAATCCTTTATAAAAATAAACTTTATTGAGCAGTTTGGAAGATATATTTAAAGCAAAATTGCTAATTGTTAATTTATAATTACGAATTGCTCAATATTGTTAGAACCGTTTGCCAAATGCTACGCCCAATTTCCAGCTATCATATCCTTCCTTTATGGTATATGTAAAGGTGGGAGTAATATCCCAATTGTTTGGGATCCGGATTTCCCGCTCAATTCCTAATTCACCAATAAAAAAGCTCTCATGATTTTCAAACTCATATCCAACTGCTCCAAAAAGATTCCATGATTTAACGAATTCATAGGTTGTGCCGAAAGCAACTACTACAGGATATTCCCGGGTAATGAAATCACCATCACCTTGGTCCACTTCATCGACCATTATTTCCATATCAACATATAATCCTATAGCCCAACGTTCCGTCAGGAAATATTCAAGGTCAAAGCCGACAGTAGGGGCAACAACAACGCCAGAAACATTCCCTGAATGGGTATCACCTTTCGGCACCCAGGAATATGCAAAAACAGGAGCAATACGTCCTCTTTTAAATGTTTCATGTTCTTTTTCCTGTGATTCAGTTAAACCCTGATGCTGCCCAGGTACTATAGATGTCGTAAATAAAAATACAACCATCCAGAAAAGGGAATTTACTTTTTTCATCTTTGTATTCTTTTTTGTTATACATTTATAAGCTATTCTAATAATGACCAAATTGAAGATATAAGGCCCATTCTTCATTACCTCTGGCTACATCCAATCCCCAATAAATAGTTTAATAGACGAGCCAGTTTATATCGCATCCCGGTGCCCAGGGTGAGATAGAGACGGTCATTTTATTTTTTGTCATGAGCTGTGTTATCCTATAATTAACACTTAATTTTTCAAGTATTTATATTAAGAAGGGAGATCATAACCCGGATCTTGAAAAAAGAAATTTATTACATTGGCATATGTGAATTATCGCTTTGGTGTTTTTCATAGAAAAAACTGACCTTTGGATCTGAACAGTATGAAATCTTGCATTCTAGAACATGAGATATAAAAGACACTTATTATTGATGGTTATTAGTATTATTTTACCTAACCTAGGCATGGCACAGAATGATTCAACCAGTGTGGATTTTCAAACCTGGATGGATGTAACAACCGTTCATAATTTTAACTCAAAATGGGTTTATACTGGTGATTATGGTATCAGGGGTGTCATTTCCGGGGAGGATTGGAGCACATTTTTCATAAGACCTACCTTCAGGTATAGAATTACACCTTCACTTGATGTCAGGGCGGGAATAGCTTTGTTTTATACCATAGATAAGGTTATTGAGAATAATCTGGAACTCAGGTTTCATCAGGAAGCTGATCTTAGATGGCCTCAAGTTGTTGGTATGGTCTTTAAACACCGTGTCAGGTTTGAAGAGCGGTTTTTCTTTTATCAAAATCTTCCAAATGATTTTTCTGCCAGGGTTCGTTATCGATTGTATGTTGAATCTCCGGACTTCAAAATTGTAAAGAAATGGGGGCCGTTTTATGGGATGGCGAGTTTTGAATTATTTTTTCCACTCGGAGAATCTTCAACAGAGAGATTTGCGAACCGAAACAGACTTGAACTTGGGATTGGTCAACGGACAAGTAAAAAATTCCGGTGGGAAATTCATTATATCTGGCAAAAGTCAAAAGCGTATGCAGAGGATGAATTTAAAACCTCAGAAAATATACTGCGACTTCGATTTTTCCTGATATCATTTAAAAAGGATAACAAATCAGAGGACAATCAGTAATCCTCTTAAAGGCTGGTTCCTGGCTTTTGTGTAATATTAACACCTATCAAATTGTACCATGCATTAGCATGGTGTAAATTATTAGGACCTATATTATCGAGCTAGACTCGAGTCTAGTTTGCAATACTATTCACTAGCCTGAAGTCTCCCGCTATTTTGTTTTTAAGCTTTTAATCTTTTGGAAACTCAACTACCTTATCCACCTTAAACATCCTCGATGCCTCCCCATCCACCAGTTTATATTGGATTTGTCTTATGCCCCCAGTTGGATTGCTATTCGTATCAACTGGCTTATACACAGGAAAATGTTGGGTAAAAGTAGTCTCCATAATAGTAAACTCATCATGGCCCATATACCCTTCTGAGATTTCAGGATTATCTGCAACCGGTGGAAAATAAATCAGGCTCATAGATTTTTTATTATTGACAGAATATCCTATCACTGATCCATAACTGCCACTTCCCGCTGAGGTTATATACACCAGTATCTCTGGGGAGCCATCGTTATTTAAATCCTCTACTTCCGTATCTGTAACTGTTCCATCAATCTCATGAACAACTTCTCTATTATCAATCTCCAAACCAGAAGGTTTTATGGTTAGTCTATTCAAAGATCCTTCTTTAGTAGCATGAATTTCAAAAGTGATGTCTTGCAAGGATAAAGTTTTGTTAAACCCGGCTGTTTTGAGTTGACTTTCATCTACAGGTGCGTCTGCTTGCTGTTCCGTTGACTTTTTCTCTGGGCAACTGAAACTAAATAAAGCGACTAATAAGGATAAGTTTAGATTTCTTATATTCATTTATATTTTTTTTATCCGTTGAAAGCCGTTCATTATTTACCTTTTTACAATTCTCATGATGGCAACCTGCAAATAGGCAAGTTTAAAAGGCACGAAAGAAATCTAAATGTATTTATTCCTATTTTGATACGATGGTTAAATTTTTAAACCAACCTTCTGAATTATTTCCAACCCAGAATCCAATCTTTCCCTCTTTCCTCGAACTTAACTGTTCTACCACAAGGGAAGGCTCCTCAGAATTATCAACAAATACTTCCACTTTCGGATAATTAACAACAATGGTTGCATGAAACCAATCCGTTGGATCCGGTACCGGCATTACCGGATTTTCATACTTTTCAGGAAAATTTTCCCTTAGGAAATACCAGGTATTATTTGGATGAGAAATATATTGAACGGAATGTCCTTTTCTTTCCGGACTTTTAAAATTAAAGGGCCTGAAATAAATGGCATCAAAGGTGCTGTCATTTAAAATATGGAAAGCAATTCCAACAAAACTCCGACCTCTTTCATCAATGCCCTTGATATCTACATTGATCGTGCCATTCTTGAATACCATTTCATTGATCGATAGTAAACCATCACCTGGTTGCCCATTCAAATGAACAGCTTCTCCGTCAATGATCCTACGGTTGTGCAAGGTCCATTGGTCAGGGTTATTTACAGAGGATAAGTCTGGCGATATTTCTTTGTCTTGCGCTAGGAGAGAAATTCCAAAGAAAAATTGGATTACAATCATAGAATAAATTAGCTTTTTCATTTTCAATTTTATTTTGTTGTGGATAAAAGTTAAAAAATCTTCAAATTGATAAACTTTTATGAAGTTACAGGATTATCACTAATAAAATCAAATGATAAGGTGACAATAGCACCTTTTGAATGATAAATAATCGGGATATTCACTTGAATATATCATATTAGCAGATAATCATAAATAAAGCATAATTAGCCTATGAAAGAACTCATCTGGATCGGTCCAGCTTTAATATTCGGACTCATGGCCGCACGAATTGGATTACCGCCCATGGTAGGCTATCTGATTGGTGGTTTTGTATTGAACATCTCTGGGATATCCGATCCGGTATTTCTGACCAAGATTGGTAACCTGGGTATTACCTTATTGCTTTTTACTATTGGACTTAAACTGAACATAAGGTCACTTTTGAAACCTTATGTCTGGGCGGGGGCCTCATTGCAAATGCTGGCTGTTGTTGTGATATTTGGGATATTGATCTTCTGGATCAGCCTGGGTGGACTTACTTTATTTGCAGATATCAGCTTATCAACCGCTTTTCTGATTGCTTTTGCCCTTAGTTTCTCAAGTACTGTATTTGCTGTTAAAACGCTGGAAGAAAAGGGGGAGATGGGCTCACGTCATGGACAAGTGGCTATTGGAATTTTGATCATGCAGGACATTATAGCCGTGATATTCCTCGCCATGTCGACAGGTAAAATTCCTTCAATATGGTCAGTGGGATTGTTAGCATTAATCCCTTTGCGTCGTGTACTTATGCATTTAATGTCCAGGGCAGGTCATGGGGAATTATTGATTTTATATGGATTCAGCCTGGCTTTTGGGGCCTATGCCTTGTTTGATTTCTTTGGTTTGAAAGGCGATCTCGGGGCTTTGATCATTGGCATGATGCTGGCAGCACATCCCTCAGCCTCCGGAATGTCAAAAAGTCTAAATGGGTTTAAGGAATTCCTGCTGGTTGGTTTTTTCCTTAGTATTGGAACGGTTGGAAACATTTCATTTGAAACGCTGTTTATAGCATTCCTTTTGGCCCTGGCCGTATTCATCAAAGTAGATCTTTATATTTTGATATTTTCTGCTTTCAGATTAAGAAAAAGGACATCTGCATTTGCCTCTTTTAATCTGGCCAACTATAGTGAATTTGGTTTGATTGTTGGTTCCCTTGCCTTTGCTAATGGCTGGTTGAGTGGGGATTGGATCGTCATTATTTCACTTGCTCTGACTTTTTCCTTTATCATGGCAGCCCCAATAAATATGCATGCCAGAGAGATATATCGTAAACTTAAGGGATTTCTTAGTCATTTTGAACGCCAAAGGCCTTTATCGGAGGATCTTCCCATTGATTGCGGAACTGCAAAGATTGCTATCATAGGAATGGCCAGGCTAGGAACCGGGGCTTATGATACTTTGAGAGAAAAATATGGTGAAGTATTGATTGGAACTGATCCGGATCAATCTATTGTTGAACGTCACAAAGCAGAAGGAAGAAATGTGATTCTGGCAGATGCAACCAATGAGGATTTCTGGATCAGTTCTCATGGAAACAATATGAGTGTGATTCTTCTTGCTAAAAGAGAATATGAAGAGAATATCAGCATAGCGCGCCTGATCAGGCAATATAAAGGTGATATACAATACATAGTTACCGTAGCCGAGTATCCGGACCAGGTAGAATTATTTTTAGAGGAAGGTGTAAACGCCGTCTGGGATTTTGATACCGAGGCGGGTACTGGATTTGCCGAAGAAGTAATTGCAAATCTTGGAGATGACCCGGATGTTATGATCAAGTAAAATTGGTTTAGGAAAATGTGATAATTTATGGAAGAAGTCATATCAACGAAAAGAAAATCCATCCTAACACGCCTCCTGAAAATTGTACTGTCCTTTCTTCTGGGATTGATCTTATTGGTGATCATAGGCACATTGATTTTATACCTCAAAAAGGATGAAATCGGCAGGGAATTACTTTTATCTGTAAATTCCAGCACCAATGGGGAATTGGATTTCGACGATATTCATGTCGCCCCATTTGCCAGCTTTCCTAATGTTTCTTTAACCCTGA
>CAYMFU010000228.1:0-2545 GCA_964389805.1 uncultured Roseivirgaceae bacterium
AATTTAAACAACACTCGGTAAATAATTCATTTTCCTGATGAAAACAATTTTTTTTGGATTGAAATTTTATCAAGTAGGGCTGACCGTATTCCTTTTAGTATTAGATTTTCATCCTGGTAGTTGCCAAATACCCGAACTGCAGAATTCAGATAATTTCAAGATAATTGCATTAAAATATTCCAATTCTTCCGGTGAAAGGGGGATAACAGAATTCGAATATAATGCTCCTGGGCTGCTGGCTTTTTCCAGATGGAAAAACCTTTCAGGGGAGAGAAGTTCTATAAACCGGTATGAATCGAATAGTAAAGGTGAAATAATTGAAAAAACCAGGTTATTCAGTGATTCTATATCTTCCCAACAATCTTTTGATTATAATTTATGCGGTAAAATTTTGAAAGAAACCTTTTCGCGGTCAGATGGAATTACCGGTCAGGTCATATATTCCTATAATGAACATGGTAAGCTCGAATCGGCCGCTTGTCAGCTGATGAATGGCTGGTTTACAGGGCATATTGAATATGTTTATAATTTCTATGATGTATTGGATGAGGCTATAATCAAGAAGGATGACAAGAGTATCGGCATGATCAGTTATCAATACGATATCAATGGCAACCTAATATTGGAGAAATGGGATTTTAACGGGACATGGGAGCAATTATTTATATATGAGTATATAGCCGTACCAGATACGGTTTATACTTCGCCTAATCCTTTCATAGTTAATTCGGCTTACTACCGCATAGAAGGTGAATATTATTACTATGAAGGAGGAAGTGAAGGACCTTCAAGTTACCTGTATTCAGGAAATAAATTGACAAAAAAAACCTTCCATCGATCAGATGGCCTGACTACTGAAGCCCATTATCACTATGACGAATCGGGTATATTATTGAGTTCAACCCGCAACTATTCTGATGGAAAAACGGCCGAGTTTTTTTATACTTTTAATGACAAGGTGCAAATGACAAGGCGTTGGTTTAAACGTTCCGACGGACTGGAAGGAGAGGAAAAGTATAGCTATGATGCAGAAGACAGGCTGGTCATGGCAGAATATCAGAAAATGGATGCCTGGCTTACTGGTACCTTGGCCCTCAGTCATGATCCGAGTGGATTACCATTAAAAGGATATTTCAAGGGCGAAGAAAACTTTGATGCAGACGTTTATTTTTTCTATGATGATTATAAGAACCTGATAAAGATTCGGTGGGATTTTTCTTTTGGGAAAAGCCAGACATACACTTTTCAGTATAAAGCTATTTATGTGGAAGTCGTAGACAATGATGAACCACCTCAATAAATCACAGAAATCTAATTTCGCAAAGGGGTTAATTCAATTTTCCTGAACTCCACTTCTGATCCTTCCGCCTGGACAGCGATCTGGCCTTTCTGAGCAGTGCAATCATATCCATGGTTTACCATGTCCCCATTCACCCAGACTTTGATTTCAGCGCCCATGCATTCTACGATCATACTGTTCCATTCTCCGACAGGATTTTCAGATCCGTCTGTAAGGTTGGGTATCCTGCGTTTCTTGCCTTCAGTTATGCCCCACTCTTCCTTAGGGCCTCTTCTTAGCTCCATATCCGGGACTGTAATATCCTCTACAATACACCAGAAATCTCCTGCATTTTCGTGCATCATCTGTACTTCCATGGACTTGGGAAACATTTTGTATAATGCCCGGGGTGTGGAAGCATGTACCAGTACGCCGCAATTTCCAGGTTTTGCAGCAAAGCGGTATTCCACTTCCAGTTTGTAATCCATGTATACGTTGTCGGTGATCAAATGCCCTCCCGGAGTACCTAAACTGACAAGCATTCCATCTCTTACTATAAATGGCATTTTAACATCCGGATCATTATCCATATCCGGCACGTCGGCATGCCACCCGCTAAGGTCTGTTCCATTGAACAGGGATATAGTTTGAGATTTTACAACTGACACAGAGAATGCAAGCATTATAAATGACAGGATAGAAATTTTAACAGTTTTCATTTTTGATTGTCTTTATAGGCTGTGGAAATCCTTAATGTTATTATAAAAAAGTATTTATATAAAGGTGAAAATTAGCGATCAGAATTGCAATTAAAAAAAGTATATTTCATTGAATCCCGATAATTCACTCCCCTGAATCCAACAATTTTTAAAAGATCTTTAAATGTTGTGTGGATAAAGTGTCGGATGTAGATATTGATTAAATTGATAATTTAATTGAATCCGATCTGCATGACTCCGATTATTTTCTTAATTTCAAATCTTAATTTTAATCCCATGAAGAATACTAGAAGAAATTTTTTGAAAAATTCACTGATGGCAGGATCTGTTCTTGCATCAGCAGGGTGTGCCTCCTCAGTAAGCGAAGAGAAAAATACATCAAATTCTAAAGAGATCAGGCATAATCCAATCGGGGTTTCCACCTATTCATTCTGGCAATTTAACGGACCCAGGGAAGAAACACCCATTGAATATTGTATTGAACAGGCCGCCAGACTCGGTTTTGATGGCATTGAGCTTTTGCTCGTTCAAATGACGTCAGAAGAGA
>CAYMFU010000229.1:0-9699 GCA_964389805.1 uncultured Roseivirgaceae bacterium
ATATCGTTCATGGCCCATGATCCCATATCGATACTATGAATGGCTTGTTCTACAATATGGTCACCTGACAGCCAATTATAGTAGTACCAGTTACGCATCTGTTTAGTCATTTTTGTCCAGCCCTCTTCATAAGGCACAGACCATAAGGTACCAGTATTATAGGTATTATAAACCGCCTGTACATCACCAATCGCTGCATCATGAATTCTCTGAAAAACTTCCCGTTTTGGGGTATGATATCTCCAGCAAAAACCGGATACAAGTGATAATTTTTTCTCTTTTGCGACCTGAGCAGCAGCAATCACTTGTCGAATGCCCTGTGCATCAACTGCCATAGGTTTCTCACAAAACACATGCTTCCCCGCAGCCACCGCAGCCTCTAGCATGGCTGGCCTGAAGGCCGGTGGAGTGGTTAACAAGACAACGTCAATATCTGAAGCCAATACTTTTTTATAAGAATCAAATCCAACAAATTGTTGGGATGCATCAACCTGAACCTGCTCCCCCCTTTCTTTCTGCAGGTTTGCAAGACTTTTAGATATACGATCCTCAAAGGCATCGCCCATAGCAGTAAGAACCACATTGCTATCAGCTTTTAATGCCTGGTTAGCTGCACCTGTTCCCCTGCCACCACATCCAATCACTCCTACCTTTAGCGTGTCGTTATTCAAGGCAAAAGCCGATTTACCTGGAATAAAATTCAAAGCCAAAGCCGATCCAGCGGCTACTGATCCTGTATTTTTCAAAAATTTTCTCCTTGACCTTTTTAATTCACTTTTTTTCATTGTATTTCTAAAAGTTAGTTCCTCTTTAAAATAAAAATCAACCCATTAATTTAATCCTTAATTTTTTCCTTACCCAATATTTTTATCAAAACGGTTATTTTTCAGGTTTATACTATTGAAAAATTTTCGTTATGCTTAACTTTTAGAAAATATTAGAACTTCTTAGGTTTCAACAAAAATTGCTATTTATCAATATGTTTTGAAAATATGTTGATTCATAATGGTTCGATATATAAACATTTATGATATGGGACAATTACTGGATTTTAATGTAAAAGGGCAGGTTGCCCTAATCACAGGTGGTGCAAAAGGTATAGGAAGATCCTGTGCACTAGCCCTCGCAGAAGCAGGTGCGGACATCGCTCTGGGCCTTAGAGATATCAATAACGATAATGGTGTTCCTGAGGAAATACGATCTATTGGCCGCGAAGTCCTTCCATTGCAGATGGATGTTGCACGTCTGGATGAAATCCGGCAAGCGGTCACTGATACCATGGAAGAATTCGGACGGATCGATATACTTGTAAATAATGCAGGGATTGCCCCTGCAAACCTTATTGAAGATTATACTGAAGAAGATTTTGACCTTACCATTAATGTTAATTTAAAGGGTACCTTCTTCACCAGCCAGGAAGTTGGGAAACACATGATAAAAGCCCAATCCGGCAGGATCATTAATTTGGGTTCCCAGGCAGGTTATATCGCCTTGCCCTCAGAATCGGTATACTGTATGACGAAAGCGGGCATATCACACCTGACCAAATGTATTGCAGTGGAATGGGCCAAATACAATATAAATGTCAATGCGGTCGCCCCTACTTTTATAGAAACTCCAGGTACAGAACCATGGCTAAATGATCCTGACTTCAAAGCCAATGTGTTGTCCCAGATAAAACTGGGAAGGATCGGCATACCCCAGGAGGTGTCGAGTGTGGTTGTATTCCTTGCTGCACAAGCATCCTCCCTGATCACTGGCACAACAATACTGGTTGATGGGGGGTGGACAGCCGTATAATGATCTAATTATTCATTGCACATTATTGTAATTCTGCGAATTTATTTGGATTTTTAAGGAACAATTTTTGAACACCTTTTTTTGACAATCAAACATTTTTAATATGAATACATCACGACGAAAATTTATCAGGAAGTCAGCTATTGGTGCTACTGGCCTGTCTATGGCAGCAAGCAGCCTGCCTCTATCAGCCAAGAACTACAAATCCATCATAGGTGCCAATGACCGAATCAATATGAGTGTGATCGGTGTACGCGGACAAGGATTCGGACATCTCAGGAGATGGGCCTCCATGGCTCCTGCTGACAATGTGTATATCAAGACCATCTGTGATATCGATGAAAATCTCTGGGCAGAAAGGATAAAAGCCATTGAGGAGATCCAGGGTGAAAAGCCAGGTACAGAGTTTGACATGAGGAAAGTCTTTGATGATAAGGATATTGATGCTATATCTATCGCGGCACCAAATCACTGGCATGCACTGGCTACTATATGGGCAGTTCAGGCTGGCAAACATGTTTATGTAGAAAAACCATCTAACCATAACGTTTGGGAAGGACGGAAAATGATCGAGGCAGCTGAGAAATACGACCGTATTGTACAAGTAGGATTTCAGAACCGGTCGATTGAAAATATAAGAAAGGCCATGCAGTTCCTTCACGATGGCGGCCTGGGAGATGTGTACATGGCAAGGGGCCTTTGCTTTAAACCAAGGGATTCATTCGGACAGGTACCGGATGGCAATGTTCCTGCTGGTGTGCATTACGATCTATGGGTAGGACCAGCGCCCATGTATCCATATAACGAGAAAAAGTTCCATTATAACTGGCATTGGTTCTGGAATACAGGTAACGGTGATATCGGCAACCAGGGTCCGCATCAGTGGGACATCGCCCGATGGGGTATGAATAAAAATGAACATCCAGTTAAAGTGAGTTCTTCAGGTGGCTACTATAAATGGACAGATTGTCCTCAGGAAACAGCTAATACGCAGACTGCCGTGATGGAATATACTGATGGCAAGATCCTTCAATTTGAAGTTAGAGGACTTTATACCGCTGGCGAAGACAGTATGAGTGTTAAAATTGGAAACCTGTTCTATGGAACTGAAGGATGGATGGAGATTAACGGATCGGACTGGAAAACGTATATGGGTCGTAAGGGAGAACCAGGGCCAAGCAGTGATAAACCTGCCGAAGATGGCAAAGATCTTGGATACCTTGCAGCTCCAGGTGGAGGTGGTCATTATATGAATTTCATTACTGCCTTGCGGTCTGGCAAAAAATCAGACCTGACCTGTCCGGTTGAAGAAGGGGTTATTTCTTCCGACTTGCCCATATTAGCAAATATTTCCTACAGAATGGGAAGAGACCTGACTTTTGATGGTAAGAATGAAAAGTTTGTCAATGATCCTGAGGCAGACAAAATGCTAAGCAGAGAGTACAGAGCACCCTATACAATTGATAATAATATATAAACTCTGTTCATTATAAACATCGAAATATCATGTTGCTTTACTGCAGCATGATATTTTTTTTATTTCAAGGCTTTGAAAGCTCATATATTTAGAATCACAGATAAATCAGACATCAACCATCCAGTGAACACTGTTCACTTACTATACAATATTTATTGAATTTCCTGATTTGTTTTACAGAATATTCATATACTAAAATCTTATCTGGATATTTTCTTCTATTTTTATCAACAAATCACTGACAAATTACCCTTCAGAAATTTATTATACTTCGCCTTGAATCAATAGGTATTCCTTTTTGAGGATAGTATAAATTACCTCGAAGTTCTAAAGTTCAGTTTTCCATAGGATAAGGGATTGTGAAAACCAGGTGGCGTCCAGGTGGATGCTTCCCGCTTATCGGGATTTTCATTACCTTCCCCCCTGGTAAATGTTACATACCAGGTATCACCATCAACAGGTGGATTATTGGGTGCTGTATAAACCTGATCAAAAGGTATAGCAATTTCGAAGGTCCAGTGGTTATCCTTATCTGATGCATCGCTTATCGTCCCATCAACTTGAACTGCACTCAGCAATCCTTCACAATCCCACTTCCATAACTGCCTGATATCACTCCGGTCATTATATTTATTCAAGACGAACAGATCCAGTATTGTATTTAA
Source organism: uncultured Roseivirgaceae bacterium (assembly GCA_964389805.1). GTDB lineage: Bacteria > Bacteroidota > Bacteroidia > Cytophagales > Cyclobacteriaceae > JAGTVG01. Next base: position 3,943 of record CAYMFU010000229.1, read on the forward strand.
TGGATTGATCTCTATTTCAATATAGGACTTTGATGATCCGTCGGCATTTAAAAAAAATTCCACTACATTTTCGTACCAGAGATATGCATCCCGTTCAGTCATCTTGGCCCAGATATGGTCATCTTCAACGTAGAATGCACCATACAAATACTTATCATCCCAGAGCCATTTAAAGGTGGTTTTCTGCCTGGGCTCGGATCCATCCATGTCTGTAAAAGTAGCTTCAGGAGCTTCATCCCAGACCTTTTCATCAATTCGACCATCAACCGATATATCTCCTGTAAATTTATAACAATTGTATTCAGGTGTTTCAAGTGTATTTCCGGAGCTGAGAAATAATAGAGAGGTAAATAAAAGTGTATATAAAGCCATATATTTATTATTTATATTAATTCAATTTCACTTTTTCCTTTAGGCAGTGTAAAACATAACATAGATTCGCTTTTATCAGAAAAATAAGTCGAATCGCCAAATTCCATAACAGAATTTTTCTTCATGAAAGAGCTTGCACCCCTCCCACTCACCAATTCAGCCCCTTTAATTTTTTTATTAATTTTAATAGTGAATTCTTTCGTCGAGAACGGTGCTTCAAACATAATTCTATTCTTTTCCATGGATATGCTCGTCAGCTTTTTTGCGGCCCAGTATCGTGCGATCTCACTTAAGGTCATCCAATACAAATGATCATATTTCTCATGCAGCCTACCTACAACAGTCTTTAAAACATTGAATCCCATTTTATCGCCATTATAATATATGCCTGGCCAATGGCAAACCATAATAGCCGGTTCTTCCTTTTCGATTACTTCGACCATTCTTCCTGTGCCCAGGTCTGGTGTAATAAACTTATCCGGGTCTCCCGGTTTCAGGCCATCCCATCCTCCGAACCAGTCCCCTGTGCACCCGATTATATGCACTGAACACCTCGGGTCATCTGTACCGATCCCTGAAACATGAAATAGCTCGGGTTCAACACTTTTGTCCGGTTCTGTATACAAATTCCTGAAAAAATGAGGGATTTCTGTTTGATACACTTCCTTTTGTGCCTCCAGGGTACCCAACGCAAGGTTTTCCATATTCCTTCCACCGAATCCACCTGGTGTAGTGATCCCTTCACAAATAAATCCAGCTTCTTTCAATACGTTTAGTGCAAATCCAATATAATCAGCCAGTTCATTGGCGCTTTTTGTCTGGCTCCACTCCCAGTTTTCCATATATTCTGGTGTAGCATAGGGATATGGAACACCTGTTTTTGTATTGATTACCCGGGTATGACTGATCATTTCGGGATGAATATCCCAGTTGGGTGTCATGGTTTCCCTTACCAGTTTTAAGCTTTCTTTCAATTGCATATTTGACCAACCAGGGATGAACCTGTGAAGCCAACCAGTACAGGCTGGGTATGGGACCATACTGTACTTTCCCTTTACCCCATTTTCTCCGCACCAATCCCGGAATTCCCGGACGAAATCATCAGGTATTTCACGGGGAAGTTTTTTCCAATCCTGCAGATATTGCTGAGGAAAAACTTCTTTAAATTGTGGGATGCCATAATATGCCATATTTACCAGGGCAGTTGAATCGTCGATTATGAAACTGAGAGGCACCCTGTTTCTTGGATTAAGTACTTTTATTTCTGTCGCCATATTGTTAGCAAATAATGGATTGGAAAAACCAGCCGCAAATAATGCCGATGATGCAATTCCTTTCCGAATAAAATTACGTCTGGAATCGTTTACTGATCTCATAGCAAAAAATATATTATGCTTCAATTTAAACAAATTTTGTTATTGCCCGAAATGGAAATCACATTAAACAAAAAAAGCAGCTATAATTCTAATTATAGCTGCTTCATAAGTTCATGATGAGATTTATTTCCTCAATGAGCCTTTGTTTAATAAATCGGGTGGTATTGGTACATCAAATTGAATTTCCGTGACAATGAACTCTGTTCCTTTGCCATCCTTCAGCATATCCTTGAAGGTCATTTTACGTGGATACCACCTCCCCTGTACACGGACCACATCGCTCATTTCCATGCGTTTCAGAAGTTTTCCACTTTTGGCAAATAATTCCTGCTTCATAGGAATATATTTCTCTTTGTCGACCCAGATCTTTCGGGAATCATACGCGAGATCATCCGTTTTCGCTTTAAGGTCGATGACCCAGCAGGAAGTTCCATTGAAATCCTCTTCTGCATTAACCACTGCATCGTAGCTTTCCTGCATTTTTTTATCATCCAGCATGTCTTCATAAGATAGATCAGAACCCATCACCGATTGTCTCAACATGTGTCCACTGATTTTGATTGTTCGATCTGTACTGGGTGAATACATCCACAATAGATCTTCAAGCTTTAACATCTTTGTCCCTTGTTCACGAGCCGGTGCCAGATATTCTGTATAGGAATTATCTTCTCCTTCAGCCCAGGACTTTGATTCCACATTCCTGCTTCCTCTCCTGCCATGAATGACCATCGTCGAAGTAAAGATCCTTGAGTCAGAAGACATATTCTCGTCTATCTTTTCAAGCAATTCCTTTCCATCCGGAAATTGGGCATATGATATTGTTGAAATAAATAGAAATCCAATTAAAATATTTTTCATTTGTTTATAATTATCAGTTTTATAAGTATCCTGGTTTATCCGTATTAAGCTTCCAGTTCCTTGAATAATTGGGCAGTCTTTCTTCTATATATGCCAATCCCGCTCAATGCTGTTCCCAGTACTGTTGAAAACAAACCTGGAATAAATCCTATATAATAGGATGTCGAAGTTATATGTGCCCGATATACATTAGGTATCATCATCGTTGATTTTTGAGCAAACTGACTTACATCAAAGCCGTATACCTGTAAATATAGTGCAAATCCCAGGCCAATAATAGAACCAAAAAAGGAGCCAGCGATACCGATAGCAACAGATTCCGATAACATGGTCCTGAAAACATGCCCTTTATTTTCACCAATGGCCAGGCGCAGTCCATATTCCCCATATCTCCTGATCCCGCCAAGCAATCCTGCATTCCAGAGGACTATGGACATAGCAAGTACGAAGATAAAGACGATTATTCCGATCATCGCCTCTGAATAGGACAGCATGGCATCCAATTGATTTTGCTGCCTGAGAGATTGCATAATCGGAGAAAATTCGTCGGTAACATCCAGAAATTTAACATTATATTCTTTTACCACCATTTGCGCTAGTTCATCCTCATAGATCCCATCATTGAAGTATCCAACGATCTCACTCGCTGCATCTACCATATCGAGTGCATATTGGGCATCTTCAAGGTCCACGATTATCGCACCCCTGTCCATAGCCGACATCCCAAATTCAACCATGCCAACAATGGTGAAATTCTGCATGGCCATACTTCCATACATGGTTGAACTGATCAGAGTAACTGCATCATCCAATCCAACTTCAAGATTTTCTGCAAACTCCCTGCTGATCAATATCTCCCCGGATTTTTCAGGGAGCCTGCCTTCTACAAGGGAAGTATTTATATTCATCCGGTCGATCTCTCTCGTGTCAGGTGAAAAAAGATCGATTCCCCAACCCATAACAGTACCTTGAGATTTTGTTTCGCCATTTTCATCCGGTGCATCCAGCAAACCACCGAACCGGATCCTGGTTGTAAAGTTCATGTCATTAAAAATGGACTCTGCTTCGGCGATGATATCATCATCTTTCATTAAGGCCAGGTCGTTGGGTGATTGATCAATATTTTCAAGGTAAGCCTGGGACATGATCTTTACATGACCCGTCGAAAAGCGGGCGTTCATATCTATCATATCACTAAAGATCCCGGTTACCCAACAATGTATCAATACGGTCAGAGACACACCTACTGTGACCGTGAGGATCGGGAACAAACTCCTGTTTCTGTCCCTGATCAATCCTTTTATCAAAAATCTAATCATTGTATTTTTCCTTTAATGGCATCTGTCGGATTCATCTTTGCTATCTTCCTGGCAGGCATATAGCTAACGATCGTAGCCGTGGTCATCACAATTATGATGGTTACCAGGATTAGTCCGAAACTATAAGAAGGATATATCACCTCACTTATTGCGATCCCAATATCATCCGGATTATATGGCATTGCATAACCTGAATTATTTTGCCAGATCAACAATGGAATTCCATAGGCAGCCGCTACCAAGGCAGCCAGGACACTGTTCATGCCACCTTCAAGGGTAAACAATCGAACTACCTGTTTCCTGGTCATACCCAGGGCGATAAAAGTCCCAATTTCCTTCTGGCGGCGGAAAATTGATAAGATCTGTGTATCAAAAATGGCCAGCATAGCCAGTATGAGCAATAATATATACATCACAGATCCCCCGATACTTTTCTGCTTGATGATCTGATCCAGATCCGCCAACAAAAAATCCATGGATTTATACTCCCAGCCTGGCACATCCAATCCGCTTAAAGTTTCTGATCCAGCCACGATCATAGTGGCCTCCCCTTCAGATTGTGTCATCTGCTGTAGATCTTCCAGAGATAACCAGACATGTCCCTGATCAACAGAAGGAACATCTGTGCTAAAAATTGCAGCTATTCTAACTTCTGTTGCATCGAAAGTCCCATTTGAATCCCTCCACCGTAAGGTGAGGTAATCCCCTTGATTAAGTTTGTTGTTCTTTGCCATCCGTTTTCCTATCAGGACCGGGATCTCACCATTTTCTTTCACCAGCTGATCGGATGGCAACCTTAAAACCTGCTGGTCCTTTGCAATTCCCTTAAGAATAACTCCCTGGATACGTCCTTCAGGATATATGGTACCCTGGGTAATCAGGACCGGCGCTATATTTTCGGCGACAAGGTTTTCTGGAATTTTGGCATGGCTGTCTTCCAGTGTAAATGGATCAAACGGATCATATGTTTGATGCCAGAACTGACCCTGTGCAATTTCCCAGGCAATCATATCCCGCCGGGCTTGAACATTCCATCCGTCGATCAAGCCCTGGTACCAGATAATGATCACATACGAAAAAGACAGCACAATAACATTGAGCCAGGTTCTTAATCCAGCTCCTAATAAATTTCTTAAAGCAAGTTTAATAGACATCATGATTGTAGATTTAGCTTGCAACTTCCTTAAGTTCCTTCCAATCGTCTTTTACCACTCTTCCATCTTCCAAACGGATGATCCTGTTCAGGTAAGACATAACTTTCTCATCATGTGTCGCAAAGATAAAAGTGGTACTTAACTCACTATTCAATTTCTCCATAGTCCGGAGAATATGATGCGAATTCTCTGAATCCAGATTTGCTGTAGGTTCATCCGCTAAAACAATCTGTGGTTTTTTAACCATCGCCCTGGCAATAGCTACCCGCTGACTTTCACCGCCTGAGAGTTGCGCCGGTCTGGATTTGATCTTATCGTCAAGTCCTACCCACTCGATAGCATCCATAACCGCTTTTTCCCTTTCTTTGGCAGGCATTTTTAATAGCAGCAAGGGGAATTCTACATTCTCATACACCGTATAGACAGGGAGCAGATTATAGGTTTGAAAAATAAAGCCGATGTGCCCATTTCTCAATTGAGCTGCCTGTTTGTGTGAAAGCGTACTGATCTTTTTATCCAGGACTGTTGCTTCCCCTTCAGAAGGTACGTCAAGCGATCCGAGGATATTCAAAAGTGTCGTCTTCCCTGATCCACTTGGCCCGACAATCCCGGTAAATTCACCCTTTGAAAAAGACAAATTGATGTTATCAAGTGCTGTAAAAAATCCTCCCCCGACAG
>CAYMFU010000230.1:0-2835 GCA_964389805.1 uncultured Roseivirgaceae bacterium
GCAAAATGTACAGGGGGAATGGTAAGATTTTCAGCTGCCGCATCCAACAAAACAGGGATATTCAGAGGTTTGGCAATTTCAGCAATAACTTCCAATGATAATGGCTGACCAGGTTGGGAATGCTTACACGCCAGCAGATAAATCATAGCCGTGTGTTTATTGATAGCTTTTCGCATTTCTTCAGGAGTATCAACGTTGATAACTTTCACACCCACATTACGAACTGCATGATCATATACATTCCTTGAATATCCCGGAGCAACCACCTCTGTCTTCTCCATTCCGGTAAGATCAGGTATGCGGATCAACCTTTCCGGATTCCCTCCCGTTACACAAGCTGCGGTGAAATGTTTCATCGCTGCTGCACAGCCGGCCGTAACGACACCCCACTCCGTTTTTGTCAGCTCACCAAGTCGATCGCCGATAGCGTATGCAAGTTCATCATACTGTGCAAAATAACCGGAGGCCGCTTTCATCGCTTCAAGCACCTCTGGCCTTTCCACAGATCCGCCCAGAATAGTGAAAGTGCCCCTGCAATTTATGATGGGCTCCACACCGATGGAGCGGTAAATATTATCTTCCTTCCCCTGTGTAACAGAGGAGACCTGGCTGGCAAAAAGTTCTGGTGTCATAGTGGTACCCACCAAAGGAATGACGGACAACTGCTTGAGAATTTCTCTGCGATTCATAAGATTATATTTTATAAAGGCCTGGATTTCAATTTAATGAAATTCATAGTAAGAACCAAAGTGAATATTGAGTGTATAATTAATATTATAAGAGCGACGAAACATGAGCATCATGATAATCAATGAATGGCATACACGAAACCAGCCAGTATATCATTTTAATGTATTGAACTTATTTTTTGTAATGACTGTTTAGTTTATAAAGCCTCTTCCTGTAATGACCGCAAACATTACTGAAACTAATGACATGATCTTCATCGATTATATCCCGCCGATGAAATATAGAGACAACAAAGACAATACATTTGTAAGATCCGTTCAACTCAGTCTGAATGCCCTCGGAGAGAATTATTCGTATGACTATTTAATGGGCATATCGGGTGCTGCATTTCGGATACAGTTTGATCCCGGATGGTGTCCCAGTTCAGCGGATGCCACATGTGGTTTTGACGTTTCTCATGAGATCTTCAAATCTCTAGGATACTCTGCCAGGTTTAAAAGAATCAACCATAACAGCTTCCAGGACATCAAGGACCTGTATTCCGAGATCAAAACACAGATCGACCAGGGAAGACCCATTGTGGCCATCAACCTGATGGGAGATATGGAATGGGGCGTTATAACCGGTTATCTGAGAAATGAGCCGGGGATTCTGTGCAGGACTTTCAATGATGAATCGGAAGAATATTCCCGGGCAAAGCGGGCCCCCTGGCTGAACTTTTTCATTAGTGATAAAAAATCAGACTTTACACCAGGCGATCTCTTTTCCCGTTCCCTCGAATTAGCGATAATGCTGGCCAATACCAGGAAATTTGAAGAATACTATAGTGGATTTGCTGCATATGAAAAATGGATAGAAAAAATCAGTCAACTGGCGGATCGATCTGATTCAAAGGATATTCAGCATACGATGGAAATTCATTTTATCCTGTGGAATACCTTACTGGATGCAAGACGAGCGGCATTCAATTATCTTGTGCGTGCAGGTGCAGATAAAAAGCTGACCGGAGGCCAGAATATCATTGAATGTTATAAAAAGATCCTCCATGAGCTGGAAAATCCACCCCATGTATCAGGCCGGGATCAAATATCAGACCCGATGGCAGGGATATCAGATAAGATCAGAAGTCAGGCTGAGGTCCTGAAGCATGCTTATCATATAGAGCAGGAGGCCATCCACTTTATAGAAAAGGAGTTGACACATAATTAAGGTATTCACCTACATAATGAATTTAATTATGCTGATATAAATACTTTTAATGTCTCAATTGATCCCATTATTGATGATTGGGGTTGATTTTTAAACGCAATTATTGGATCTTAGCTTCACTTCTTATTCGATTTTTTAATGGAGCAAATAAAAAAGGTCAAAAATCCTGCCTGGATTATTATATTCTGGACTTTCCTGATTTCCTTAGCTTATGCAGTAATCCGGTACCATATTGTCGGACCAGTTCCCTGGAAAGATCTGTCATTTTATGTACTGAATAAGGGAAATGCTTTAAGTGCATTTATCCTGCTGAGCATCAATTTTTCCCTGGGACCACTCAGGAAACTTGGTCTGGCTATTCCTGATAATTGGTTGAAATCCAGAAAGATCCTAGGTATTATGGGTTTTCTGCAAGTTTTTGTTCACCTGATCATGAGTTTTATTCTTTTAAGGCCAACCGTATATGCCAAATTTTTTGAAGCCGATGGAACCCTTACCCTATTTGCAGGACTTAACCTTATTGGTGGCATTACAGCCTTCATTTTCATCTGGATCTATAACATCAGTTTCAATATGGAACTCAGAAAGGATAAAGAACTGATTCGCTTTATCACATCCAGGAAGGTTACAATTTATGCGATTTTTATGGCTGGTGTCCACCTCTTTTTTATGGGTTATGAAGGCTGGTTGGAACCTGGCGGATGGCATGGTGGACTACCTCCGATCAGCCTTATCGCATTTATTATTTTTTTATTCGGTTTCGTGATCAACCTCATTGGGAGAGCTGATAGGGAGTAAAGACTTTATGAAAATAGTCCGGGTGTCATGTGACTTACGGCAGAATGAATTTAAAAACTCCGTTAAATACAAGGAATAAAATCAATTAGTTTATAATCAATCAGTAAATCCTGATCTCCTCGATGGGTTCAATCGCGC
>CAYMFU010000231.1:0-14965 GCA_964389805.1 uncultured Roseivirgaceae bacterium
GGTTTTACTCTTAGTTTATTATTATTCCCTTTCCTGAATCCCTGGGCATCTTTGTATGAATAAATGGAGTGATCATTTCGGATCACCCTGATTTCTTTTCGATACCAAGTTGTAGATGTAGTAATGTAATCATACGAACCGAAGAAATGCAGGTAATTAAATAATAACCCATCAACTTCAGGATGATCTTTCCATTTCAGCATGGCTTCAGTGAGCGGCTCGAGGTATTTCTCATGTAGTACTTCATCACCCTGGACATAAATACACCAGTCCGTATCATCCGGTATCATCTTAAGTGCTTTATTTGTTTCCATTGCGAGCACCTTGCCGCCTTCCTGAATAGAATCGTCCCATATAGTCTCCTGAATTTGAATCCGGGGGTCAATAGATCTTATCAGATTCAGTGTTTGATCTTCAGATTGACCAACCGCTACATAGAGATCATCGCAAATGGGTAGTATTGATTTGATAGATTCTACAACAGGAAAATCATATTTTATTGCATTTCTTATAAAGGTAAAGCCACTTACTTTCATTTATTCTTAGTCTGTTAGACGCAAATAAACTCAATTAGGATTGAATTTCCTCCCTGAGCAGGGCGTATATTATTTCATTCCTGAAAACGTTATTCTTGATAACGGATTTTATCATTACTGCTTCCTTTCTGAATCCGACTTTTTCCAAAACCCTTTGCGAAGCGATATTGAAATCAAAAACCGGTGCAATAATACGATTGATATCAAACGATGTGAACATATGGTTTACAAATTGTTTTACAACCAGGGTCATGATTCCCCTGCCCCAATATGATTCCCCCAGGAAGTATCCAATTTCCATTGTTTTCCGGTACACATCTTCCTTTCGCTTTGAGCCGATGCCACCAGCTACCTTTCCATCTACAATTATGGCCATGTGTTCCGCAGGTTCAAATCGGGCGCTGTACTTGATCCATTTTTCGGCCTCTGCAAGAGTATAAGGACTTGGGAATTGATCCAATACATTGTTGAAGATCTTAATGTTATTGGCTTGATCGGACAGTTCCTCCTCGTCTCCTGGCCGCCATTTGCGAACAGAAATCTCCATGCTAATTTTTTTATAAAGTTGTGAAAAAATCTACCAGAAATAAAGAAAGGACTTCTTTAAATTTTCTCTTCAGGCGCAAAATTTCGCAGCAGGATCATTGATTTTAGGATTATTTAATATCATATTTAGAAATGGAATTATATTAATTATGGCACTTATAAACAAGAATGAGGATACCCCCGGTCTGATAAAACTTGCAAAAGTAACCTTATGGACTATTCTGATCGTAGGATCCGTACTTATATTGAAGTTTTTTGGTAATCTAATCAAGCCTCTGGTTGTAGCTTTGATCATTTGGTATTTGATTCGAATACTTAGAAATGTTTTTTATGGGATCCGGATAGGCAGGTTCCGGTTGCCACGATGGTTCAGGACACTCTTGTCGCTTGTGATCATCCTTGTTATTCTATATTCCATTATCAGCATTATTGTTGTTAATATTGAACAAATTGCAACCCGCGTTGAACAATATGAAGCAAGACAGGACGGTATTGTGGAAACAGTTGTTCAATATCTGGGATTGGAAGAACTGTCTGACGACCTGAAAGACCTGCCCAGTAGCAAGGAACTCAGGCCCTTTCTCAATGGATTATTGAATTCTTTAACCTCAGCGCTGGGAAGTACGTTCATCATCATTATTTATCTGATTTTTATATTGATTGAAGAATTCATATTTACCAGGAAGTTGGATATTATTTATAAGAATAATGAACAATTTGATGACATTAAGTATATCATCAATACGATGAATAATTCTATAAAGAGATATATTTCTGTTAAAACTTTTGCCAGTTTACTTACCGCGGTATTAGCTTATCTTGCTTTATTATTACTGGGAGTTGAATTTCCATTGCTGTGGGCATTTATCATATTTGTATTTAATTTTATTCCTTATGTTGGTTCATTCGTGGCCACCTTCCTGCCTTCCATTTTTGCAGTCCTCCAATTCAATTCACTAACTCAGTTTATTTGGGTTTTCCTGAGCATTCAATTTTGCCAGACTTTTGTAGCCAATGGCGTTGAACCAAAGATCATGGGACGGTCGTTGAATCTCAGTCCATTAGTGGTACTCATTACATTAACTTTTTGGGGTACTATCTGGGGCGTATTGGGAATGATTATCTCCGTGCCTGTCACTTCAATTCTGGTGATTGTCCTTGCCCAGTTCAAAGAAACAAGAAATATTGCGATCCTTCTATCTGAAACAGGTAATATAGAGAATATGGTTGTTCCGGAGCGTGAGACGAAAGTAGCCACTCCTGCCCATCTGCAGTTCTGGAAATATTGGAAAAATAAGTAGACCGACCGGTTGGTCCAACTTCTGCTTTCCTATTCGAACAGGTCTTCGTCCCTTTCCAGCAATAATATTGAAGCCTGAGGTACAATGTAAAGCTTTTCGTTTTCATAATTAACCTCAACAGCCCCATTTTGAACGAAAATAGCAAGATCACCTTCCTTAGCCTGGAGCGGGATATACTTGATCTCATCTGCCTTGTCTTTCCAGGATTCGTCATCTTCCGCGGGCATTGGGATAGGATAACCCGGACCTATCTTTATCACATACCCGGATTGAACTTTTTCTTTCTCTGTTACACCTGGGGGCAGATACAGTCCGCTTTGTGTCTTGTCGGTGGATTTTTTGGGCCGGATCAGCACCCTGTCACCTACAACTATAAGTTTTTTCACTCTGTTATCTGATGTCAGCTTCATACCCATAATATTAATTATCAGGTAATTTAGTTCAATTAATGCAGAAAAAGAACAATCCTGCACCTGTACCCACAATTATACAGGAGCAGGATTCTAAAATACGTATCTAACCAATTTCATCAAGAATGGCTTCGATATCATCCATTACTTTATTCATCCTGGCCATTGTAACCTCAAATGGCTCATCGGTTTCCATATCGATCCCTACCTTCTTCAGAGTAGGAATGGCATATTCAGAATCACCACTGGATAGGAAATCGATATATTTATCAACCATTTCCTCTCCACCCTTAAGCATCTGCTCTGCGAGCATAGTAGAAGCGGTGAAAGAAGTGCTGTACTGGAATACATAAAAATTATAGTAGAAATGAGGGATATAAGCCCATTCTACAGCGTAAGTATCGTCTATAACCATTACACCATCTTCATGTCCATAATATTTTTTCAAAATTTCAAGGTAAATCTCGCTGAATTTCTCACCGGTCAGGCTTTCACCCTTTTCAGCCAATTCATGAATTTTAAGTTCGAATTCTGCAAATTGCGTTTGTCTGAATAGAGTAGCTCTTGCATTTTCCAGATAATTACCCAGAATGGAAAGTTTGATCTGCGGATCATCGATCTGTTTTAATACATGGTCCATCAACAAAGCTTCATTAGCAGTGGAAGCTACTTCGGCAAGGAAGATCGGATAATTCGAACTTATGAATGGCTGGTTCTTATTAGAAAAATAGGAATGCATAGTATGACCCAATTCGTGAGCCAGTGTGCCAACGTCTTCATATTGACCATTATAATTCAAAAGTATATATGGGTGCACGTCATAAGCTGATCCATTTGAATAGGCCCCGGAGCGTTTGCCTGAATTTGGATATACATCGATCCAACGCCCGTCAAATGCTTCCTGTAAAGTATTTACATATTCATCCCCCAGTACAGCAAGGGCTTTTTTAACCATATCATAACCTTCTTCATATGAATATTTTAAGTCCACATCGTTTACAAGTGGTGCATATATGTCGTAGTAATGTAATTCGTCAGCGCCCATCATCCTTTTCTTCAATTCAAGGTACCTGTGCAGAGTTGGGAGGTTTTTATTGGCATTCTCAATAAGTTTATGATAAACGCCTGTAGGTATATTATTGGAATTTAGAGAAGCTTCAAGACAAGAATTATAGTTTCGCACATTTTTAACAAACATGTTCTCTTTTACTTTTCCATATAACTGAGTTCCCAGGGTCATTTCAAACTCGTCCAGTTTTTCAAAAAAACTTTCAAAAACCAGTTTGCGGTCTTCCCTGTTTGTACTGGCACGGTAAAGAGCGTATGCCGAGGCATCCAAAACTACCTTTTCCCCATTTGAAAGAGTTACTTCTGCCCTTGGCATTTCTGCATTTGAAAACACACTGTAAATATTGCCGGAGTTACCCTGCATTATCCCTGCTTCGGCTATCAGGTTTTCTTCAGATGCGTTTCGTGTATGGGTCTTCATACGATAAACATTATCAATAAATTGTCTGAATTTCTCGAGCCCGGGTTCCTCCTTGAAAAACCTGTTAAGTTTTCTCTCAGGAATGGATAGTATTTCAGGATCTACGTAAGCTGCCGCTGCACCAAACTTTGTATACAGTTGATTAGCTTCCTGGTCCATCCCAAGCGGTCCTGATTCGCGGATATCACTATCAGAAAGCATAGACGCGTAGGACCCGAACATATAAAGTTCTTTAACCACCCCTTCCAGATATTCAAGAGTATTAAACAAACTGCTGGCGGATTTTCCCAAAGTCCCTTTATAACTGGCCACCTTCTCAAACTTCGCCGATAAGGCTTCCTTGGCCTTTTCCCAATCCTCCTGGGTGGCATACATGTCAGTCAGTTTCCATTTATAATTTTCAGGGATGTCGGCCCTTTCTTTCGACATTTGGGATCCGTTATCTGCTTCTCCGGAAGTATCCACCGGTGCAGTACACTTCATGAGCACAAATATTGACATCATTACAATACTTAAGTTTTTAATGTTGTATTTATAGGATTTCATATTAAAAAAATATTTAGAAAACACTTTAAATTAAAAGCGTGTGAATTTACTTCTTTTCCATATAAAATAGAAGTGAGATCATCTCAAAGGCTTTCCTTGAAATGATCTCACTCCTTAAATAATCCATAAACAGGATTTTGTTCGCATTCAAAAAATTTATTTATCATTTGCCCTGGTTTCGGCAACTTCCTCCACCGTTACATAACTGGCACTATTTCCCCAGTTATTCCGTATAAAGGACAGTACATCAGCTATTTGCTGATCGGTCAGAAAAGCATGCGATGCCATAATATTCTGATAGATCTCTCCTTTGATCTCAACAGGATCACTCAGCCCATTCAATACCACCTTGATAAGTCTTTCCTTATCTCCCAATACCCATTTCGTATTGATCAATGGTGGATTCATGCCTGGTGCACCCTTGCCACTCATCATATGACAGGATGCACAATAAGTTTGGTAGACTTTCATGCCAGGTAATAAGGCTTCCTCTATTTCTTCTTCAGAACTTGCCTGGGCAGCTGTAGTTACCGGCATTTCATTATATCCAGGTATCCCGTCTTTATAATACATAACCCTCCATACTCTTCCTTTCTGAGAATCGACGATAAACAGGGATCCATCAGGACCCTGAGCGAGACCACAGGGACGGTACCGGGCATCTCCGGAACTTTCTATGGGCCCTCCGGTAAATCCATCAGCGAAAACTTCCCATTCCCCGGAAGGTTTGCCATCTTTCATAGGAATAAAAACAACTTTGTAGCCCTGTTGTGTAGAACCAATCCTGTTCCAGGAACCATGAAATGCAACAAAGGCACCATTACGATATTTTTCAGGGAACATTTTCCCCGTGTAAAACAGTATATCGTTGGGTCCCCAGTGGCCTGGAAAGCCAATTAATGGTTTCTTAACATCCTCACATCCTTCTGTCGATTGACCATCGCCACCGAACTCGGGGCATTTCAGGCGTTGATCTTTGAATTGATCGAAATAACAATAAGGCCATCCAAAATCGTCTCCTTCTTCAATATCCAGAAATTCTTCAGCAGGTAATTCAAGGTTATCCTCCTCAGTGTAATAATCGGGCCAGAAACGATGAAGATCATCACGACCGTGTTGCAAAGCAAATAGCCTGTCTTCCTTTGTATTCCAGGTAAGGGCTACTGCATTCCTGATTCCGGTAGCATATCGCTTTTCTAATGTCTGCTGCTGATTCAATTGATCATCAGAAAACTGCCATATCCCTGCTCTGGTTTCAAGTTCAACACAAGGGAATATACCGGGAGATCCTTCTGTTCTCGGTTCTTCCTGGCAAGCATTCGTAGCCGAACCTACATTTACATACATATTCCCATTATTGTCAAATGTAAAAGGCTTTTCCATATGCCCGGTGCCATCAACCAGGTTGACAAGTGTATCTACCGGGCCTGAGGGGAGCAATTCATCTTTATTGAATTTTGCCCTGAACACCTGAGTTCTGGATGAAAAGTACATATATCCCTTATGTAGTTCGATTCCTGTTCCGGTGACCTCTGAATACCCTTCGATGTGGTCGGCCCGGCCATCATGGTTAAGGTCACGTAAAGCAACAATACCCTTACCTTCGTTATTTAGTCTTCTCAGGTGCACATATATATCCCCGTTTTTGTTGACCACAAGATGTCTTCCACGACCCAGTGTGTCAACTACCACCATGGCTCCAAAGTTCTCAGGGAGCGTGATACCTCCATTTTCTTTATCTGGAAGTATTTGGATACGGTTTCTGCCCGGTTGGTTCTTTTCTTCACATGAAGTGAACAAAAAAGCAATAAAAATGAGTGTTAGTAAAGAGGTGTATAAATTTCTTTTCATCATTATATAATGTTAAATGTGACAATGATCTTATTCAAAGAAAATATATCCCGAATAAATCGATTTAAATTTAAAAATTATTTAGCTATATTGAAGGATGATAATGTAAAATAAAAAGTATAGACACATGAAAAGACTACTTTTTATTGTTGGAACGTTTTCTTTGATGATGTTGTCGCTGGGATTTTTATTTAAAGTGATGATGTATGAAGGTGCCGGATTTCTCGTGTTGTTCGGCCTGGTGATTTTTACTCTTGTTCTTGTAATCGGGGCTATCCAACAAAAAAATTTATTGTTTTACACTAGTAGCCTGACTATGGCCTTGCTGCTGTTGGCATGGGTATTCAGTAAACTTGAGCTTCCGGGATCAGATTTGTTCTATATGGCGGGAATGCTCGTGTTATCCCTGGTTATAATACCCTTGCTGGGC
Organism: uncultured Roseivirgaceae bacterium; assembly: GCA_964389805.1. Taxonomy (GTDB): domain Bacteria; phylum Bacteroidota; class Bacteroidia; order Cytophagales; family Cyclobacteriaceae; genus JAGTVG01. The sequence goes on from CAYMFU010000231.1 coordinate 7,110, forward strand.
TTCTGGATATATAAGCATTCCTGATCGAGCTTATGTTCTATTAATTTTTTGACCTGGAACATTTTTCTGATGAAGTTAAATCCGACGTTATTAATTCTAATCTTAAATTCTTTTTCTGGCAGCGCGGGTATTTTTATATCTTTATGACATTAAATAGCATAACATTATAAACTATGAAACACACATCTTATACTCTTTTTAGTATTGCACTGGCCATGATGCTGGTTATTTCCTGTAGCACCCCGACAAATACCGAGGGAGAATATATCACAATGTCGAAGGAAGATCTGAAAGATAAGATTATGGGGGCCTGGGCACTTCAAACGATTGGGGTAACCTTTGGCGGGCCGACCGAGTTCAGGTATAAAAAAATGATAATCCCTGACAGCATCGAAATCGTCTGGAATGATACACTGATGTATCACTGGATGACCAGGATACCGGGTTTGTACGACGATATTTATATGGACCTGACCTTTGTGGATGTATTTGAAAAGGAAGGCCTTGATGCACCAGCCTCCTCTCATGGTAAAGCTTATGCCAATGCCGAATACTGGTTATGGCATGCTAACCAGCAAGGCAGGTATAACATTTTGAATGGTATCGATCCTCCTGAATCAGGGCATTGGCTTAATAATCCTCATGCCGATGATATCGATTTTCAGATAGAAGCGGATTTTGCCGGTATTATGGCGCCGGGCATGCCAAATGCGGCAAGTGAGATATGCGATCCTATAGGTCATATTATGAATTCCGGGAATGGGTATTATGGTGGTGTATATATGGCGGCCATGTACAGTAATGCATATGTTATGAATAATATCAAAGAGGTGGTCGAGAAATCACTGGCTGTTATACCTATGGAAAGCTCTTATTACAAATGTATGCGCGATGTGATCGATTGGAGCAAAGAGTATCCGATGGATTGGGTGAAAACCTGGCAATTGGTTGAAGAGAAATGGGGAGAGGATATTGGTTGCCCTGATGGTGTTCATGCAGACTTTAATATTGATGCTACCATCAATTCAGCCTATGTGATCATGGGATTGTTATATGGGAATGGTGACCTGGATAAAACGATGGATATTTCTACCCGATGCGGTCAGGACTCAGATTGTAATCCGGCAAGTGCCGCAGGAATTCTGGGGGCCATGATCGGGTATAGAGCTATACCTGAAAAATGGGGGAAAGGGCTGGCAATGATTGAGGATCTGGATTTTAAGTATACAACTATTTCTTTAAATGATGCTTATGGTTTAAGTTTCAGGCATGCGCTGGAAGTGATTACGCGTTATGGGGGTGAAGTAAGTGAAGATGAGATAAAAATCAAGATCGCGGAGCCGATAGCTGTCCCTTTTGAAGAGAATTTCCCGGGTTATAAAGTTGCAAAGATCACTAAGAATGATGACAGTTTTCTGACAACAGAAAAGAAGGAGCTGGAATTCGAATTTGAAGGGATTGGCGTTGTCTTAAGAGGCAGAGTTATAAACCGAAATTTTGAAAATGTGTACGCCCTTGAAGGTAAAGATCAAACAATAGACAACTACAAGATAGAGACCGAATTTTATATTGATGGGGAACTGGTGGTATCTAATAAGCAACCTTTGGCATTCCAGGAAAGGAATCATGAGCTGTTTTACAAATATGAATTGCCAGCAGGTAAGCATACATTAGTAATGAAAATTCTTAATCCGCATCCGGATGTGGTCATGGAGGTAGGAGATTTAATCGCATATTCCAAATAATATTATTCTGGAACCTATGAAATACTATCCACTTTTGCCCTTATTTTTTCTTTTTTCTATAATTACGATTATTGCTTCATCATGTAATCAGAAAGCAGGTCCAGACGGTGAAATGGATACCCATATTATTATATTGGCAGGGGATAAAAGTCATCCTGCCACTCTACATGAATATATTAAGAATGCTAGGTTGATTCAGGTTATGCTTGATCAGGCGGAAAATATTGAAGGCCTGAAAACTACAATATGTTATCAGGGATGGCCGGAAGATCCATCCATTCTGAATGAAGCAGATCTTATTCTGACCATATCGGACGGTCGTGATGGGCCGGGAGGGGAGCAGGTGCCATTCATGCAAGGAGACAGAATGGAAATCATACAGAGCCAGATGGACAGGGGTTGTGGCATGATGACATTTCACTTTTCCACATTTGCACCTGATGAGTATAGCGATGAGATACTCGAATGGGTAGGCGGGTATTTCGATTGGCAGAATGATCAGGGAGAGAGAGAATGGTATTCAGATATCACATTCCTTGATGTGCCTGTAGACCTGCCAAGTCCTGAGCATCCCGTATCGAATGGAGTAGAACCATTTCAGGTTGTTGAAGAGTATTATTATGATCTTAGGTTCAGGCCAGATGATCCAAGGTTATCCCCTATAATTGCGGTTCCTGCATTAGAGGCTGAACACCCTGATGGGCAAATTGTAGGCTGGGCAATAGAAAGGTCTGATGGAGGACATGGTTTTGGAACCTCATTGGGCCATTTTTATGGAAACTGGAAAAATGAAGGATACCGGAAAATGTTGATGAATGCCATTGTATGGACAGCCGGACGGCAGGTTCCCGAAAATGGAGTTAGCACAGCATATTTTACGGACAAGCAGGTGACAAAACTGCTATTTAATAAAGAATATAAGGGGCTAATACTTACAGGCGATAATTATCCGGGTCATAAATGGAAAGAGACCACTCCTTTGATACACAAAGCTCTGGAAATGAACGATATGATCCATGTAGATATATCTTATAATATTAACGATCTGTTTCAGTACGATCTGAGAGACTACGATTTTCTCGTATTCAACTATTGTAACTGGGAAGATCCTGATCCCATCTGGCAAGGGGCTAAAGAATCGTTAATTGACTATGTGGAAAGTGGGGGCGGATTGATGTTCATTCATTTCGCCAATGGGGCCTTTCATTTCTCTTTACCTGATGCCGGGGAGTCAGATTGGCCATATTATCGAAAATTGTGCCGCAGAGTGTGGAACCATGATGGTAATAGCACACATGATAAATATGGATCTTATGAAGTTAACATTGTGGATGCTGAACATCCCATTACTGAAGGAATTCCTGACTTCCAGGTCAGTGACGAGTTATATTACAACCAGGAAGGTGAAGAAACCATTCATGTACTACTATCTGCATTATCAAAGGATACAGGAAATGAGGAACCCCAGGCTTGGATCTATGAGCTGAACCATTCAAATGGAAGGAATTCACGTGTGTTTCAGACTACGCTGGCTCATGACACGGTATCTCTGAAAGTGCCTGAATTCCAGAAAATCCTGTCCAATGCCGGATTATGGTTGTCGAAAGGAACAGAAAGATGGCGAGATTTATAATAAATTTCCGGAAGGATATGTTGTAGCTTTCGAAACCAGATGACGTTAATATTTACAGGCAAATACAACAGGCTGTAATCCCTCCCCGGTGGGATAGCCTGTAGCCAGTTTGTGTTTTGATATCAACAATTTGAGAAAATGTGTTTGGGATCTGTAAAGCATTTAAATTCTATTCCATTGCCACTGGGATCCTTTAAAAACATGATGGCTTGTTCGCAAACCTGTTTTTCATGCTTAAGCTTTGGTTCAATAATGAATTTAACCTTTGCTTTTTTTAATTTCCTGGCCATGTCATCCCAGTCACTCTTCTTCAGTATGACCCCAAAATGATTTAAGGGGACATCTTTACCTTCTACCGTGATGGTTTTCGGTTCATCTTCCATTTGAGGATTTTCATGGATGGAAAGCTGATGACCGAAAAAGTTAATATTAAGCCAGTGATCAGTGGCCTTGGTTATCGTACAGCCCAGGACATCCACATAAAACTTTTTAGTTTCCTCAATATTTTTTACTGAAAACGCAAGGTGAAAAGGTATTGACATATTCTCAAAATATCTCTTGATAAATCCTGGCATGAAATTAATAAAATTTAATTAAATGTCGACGTGAATGGGCAATTTTGATTCCATTTTTAATAACAACCTGGCTTTCAATCTTCATTGTATCCCCATACCCGTATTTATAAAGAAATCATAGTTCGAAAAATAAGGATACCAGAGCGGTTTCTCCTTTTCAGCCAGGTTTGTCGCAAACGAATTTAGATGGAATCTATCGCTTTTTTAAATTCCTCCAGTAGTTGTCCCGCATTCTCCAGGTTAAAACATAGTGGAGGTTTGATCTTTATAACATTATTGTATGGCCCATCGGTACTTAGCAATATGCCCCTTTCTTTCATACTATTAATGATCTTTTTTGCATCTACCGTGGCTGGTGATATGGAATTTGATCTTTTGGCCAATTCAATCCCTAAAAATAACCCGGTCCCACGCACATCATGGATGATATCATAATTTTTCTGGAGGCTTTTAAAGCCTTCTATTAAGAAATTACCAACTTGTAAAGCATTTTCCTGCAAATTTTCAGCTTCAATAACTTCCAGCACGGACATCCCAATTTTACACGAAACCGGGTTGCCTCCATAAGAACTGAAAAATTCCATGCCATTTTCAAAGGCTTCTGCGATATCATTTGTAGTAACCACCGCTGCTATGGGATGACCATTACCCATTGGCTTGCCCAGAACAACAATATCCGGGACAACATCATGTAATTCATAAGCCCAGAAATTCGAACCTACACGACCAAAACCAGTCTGAACCTCGTCTGCTATGCATACCCCACCAGCTCTTCTTACCTTCTTGTAGATATATTTCAGATATTCTTCGTCAAGTATGATCTGGCCACCACAACCAACAATCGGTTCATAAATAAATGCTGCCACTGGATTATCAAGATAATCATCAATACATTTATAAAGATCTGCAGGGGAGAGGGAATTCTCATTTGATAAACCTGGCAGTGGTGCGATATGAATATATGCTTCCTTTCCGCGGCCACCTTTTCCTTTAAATTTATACGGGCTGATCTCAATACCTGAAACCGTATTTCCATGGTATCCATAATCCATGACGATTAATTCATGCCTATCGTTGTATGTACGGGCCAAACGAATAGCGAGGTCACTGGCAGCACTTCCCGAATTGACAAAAAACACTTTGTTGTGGCCAGGGGGAAACTTTTCCAGCAGTTTCGCTGCATATTCATTTAAAGCATTGTATAAATACCTGGTATTTGTATTTAACCTTGCCATTTGACGTTGCCCGGCTTCAACCACCTGGGGATGATTATGTCCAACATGCATGATGTTGTTCACGCAATCGAGGTACGTTTTACCTGACCGATCGAACATATATTGAAAGGCTGCCCTTTCCAGATGAATGGGCTCATTATAGCTAAGCGATAATCCCTTGCTGAAGAACTCCTGCCGCTCTCTAAAAGTCTCTTCTAGTGTAAGATCTTCTATGAGGGACATGCCGCATGCCTCCCCAAATACATTTGCAGCATGATCCGGGCTGATAGCAATCCATTGTTCTATCAAACTCCAGAATGAATCTTCCTGAACAGACGCATAGTCATTTTCCGGATTCTCTGCCCTGGATTTGGCTGACTGACATACACTGGTACATAACCTGGCTGCAATTAAAAAGTAAAGAATGTCAATTTCTTTCCTTTCAAGGGGATATACCTCATGATAACCTTTTATTAAATAGGTAATGCTATCAAGGGGGTCTTCCTTGTCGAGGGCCATATACGCAGCAGCGATTGCCAGCTCATTTACTGTAGGTGAATAAACAACATCACCAAAATCAATCAAGCCTGTTATCTCATTCTTTGCAGTAAGCACATTCCAATCGTTGGCATCGCTATGTATCGTGCTTTTGCGTAATTCATGGATATTTGGCAGGACGTTTTCATTAAACTGAAGCAGGAAATATTCAACATATTTCCTTTGAATTGGCCTCCTGATATACTTTAAATAAGGTCTGTATTCGGGAAAGTGCTGAAGATCCCATTTATAATGCCTGGCCTGAATTACGGGATGGTTGAAATTACTGAGTTGAAGATTTACCTCTGCAAGAAACCGTCCAAATTTATAGATCAATTCTGCACTTTTTTCTACATCTGTCAGGAAATTGCCGGGTATGTACTCCAGTAAATGGGCAAGATATTGCCCCCCCTTGTCATCGGTAAATAGATAGATGTTTTTTCCATCCTTTCCATATACATATTGTGGGAAAGCAAATTTCCTTAAAGCCTCCAATTGTTGATAGACCAAGTCCTGGACTTCCAGAAAAGGTCTTTCAGTAAGATCCGAGTTAAGTTTCAGAATATACTTCGGTTTATCTTCAACCTTTACAAGGTAATTCAGATTCTCATAACCATCCAGTTGCTTAATGTCTGCCCTAATGGCATATTTTTGAAAGAGAAAATTTTGGATCAGAGATTCCACACGATAATAAACCAAGTGAGTGTTATAGAACAGCAAAGGTAGCTCATATTTCTTTTTCAGTCCAGGCAAGGATGGATGTAGGGAGAATATGAGCCAGATATAACAAAGTGGCAGCTATCACTACATCAAAAGGCCCCAATCCTAGAATGGCGAAAAGATATACCACAACAATAACTGCAATGGTAAATATTGAATAAGATATTCTAATTGAATTCATTACCACCTGAATTTCGCGTTCATCAAGATGATCAGATTTTTTATGGGCCAGGTGCCAGATACGTGTTTTTCCATATACATAGGCAAAACTAAGGACAAGGGCCATCAGAGAGATGCCCATCAAGCTGAAACCTAACCAGGCCGGCAGGCCAGTTTTACTTTTAATAAACTCAAATGCCATAACGGCCAATATCAGGGATATATAATTTATTATTACCCCGATTCTTCGTTGACTAAGTGATATGTTGTTTTCCATGTCCAGTGTTAATTTATCTTTTCAAAAAGTTCCTGACTCAGAGGTTTCATCGGGGAAGTAGAAAATATGAATTCCAGTGGGAGATTGAAATATTCGCTGATCTTAAAGGCCAGGTCGAGACTGGGATTGTATTCTTCTCTTTCAAGGTAGCCTACAGTTTGAAAGTTGACCCCTATTTCACCAGCAAGATCTTTCCTTGAAATATTTCTTTCCTTTCTTAATAGAGAAATTCTATTGTATAATTTTCTAGACTTCATGATGTAAATAACATAATATATGTTGTAAATATACAACGAAAAATATAAAATTATGTTTCATCAAAAGGATAGAATCTTACTGGATTCGACCCAGGATTTGATTTGAGCCCATAGAATAGATCATTTTGATATCAGTAAACGGAAGAAATTCTTCCATACGGAATCTGAGCAAAAACCTGTTAAGCTCTGGCTTTATAGACCGTGCTTTGATGGTACCCGGTAATTACCTTATAGTAGCCGGATAATTTTTTATTTATGAGCATATCCCCAGTATCGATCAGAAATGGTGAACCTCCAAGGGTTAGTAACTTATGTGTTGTAGCCAGGATGAATATGTTCTCTTTATCTATCATCTCAAGAATTTCAGGGGTGAATTGCTGGTTTCCCCTTCCAAAGATAAATCCCTGTCCGCCAATGGGTGTGATAACCAATCCGGCTTTCTTACTCTTGATTAACTGCTTAATGTCTAAATAATTTACATCGGAAGCAATCAGTTTTTTGCCTTGAATTACATCTACTCCCAGCAATGATCCATCAAGTTTAAGATGATCGGTCAAAGCTTTTGTAGTTGTACCCGGGCCAATCATGTATATTATGGAATCATTCATTCTCTCTGCCATATCATGTGCTATAGCCTGTTGAAGGTATAGTTCGTTTTTCGGTGTGCCGGACTTCATATTTTGAATAAAATCTTTTTTATATGGCATTTTCAGGTATCCGAACAGCATTGTATTAATTT
>CAYMFU010000232.1:0-14220 GCA_964389805.1 uncultured Roseivirgaceae bacterium
AAGCGTTGAGGGAATGAATGCTTTTGATCCTGCACAAACGATAAAACTTGAAATGAGCCAGCTTGAATTTGAAATAGGCTTTTCGTTCTAGACGAAACTAATATAGAATAATTCTTTACTATTTATAGGTTTAAAACCCGCCAATGCCGGCTTTAATGCAGGCTGGCGGGATTTTTTTTGAGCCATATAGCATTAGGGATTTAAAGCTGTTTTTTTTACTTTTAGTAAAGCCTTGAATTTAGGCTTTAATCATTTTTTATTTTTTTAAATTTTTAGCCATGAACCGCAGACACTTCATAAAAAACAGCATCGGTGTAACAGTAACAGGAACAGCCGTAATAAATAGTCTGTACATGCCGCGAGCTTCTGCAATGTCGATATATGATTTCCCTGCTATTGATATTCCAAGCCCTCACTTGAATAAACTTAAGGTAAAACCCATTATGACCAATATGTACCATACGGATGAATGGGAAGGGCCTTGCCGTTTTAATGTAGTGTCTACCAAGGAGGAAAAAAAACGTGCTTATGATGCGTTTGAAACATTCAGCAATGAAATTAAGGATAATAAAGTGGAATTTGATTTGACCAATGTTGAGGCAATGGATCCCGATCTTGTCTTGTTTGTGGAAGATTTTAAAATAAGTGATGAAGAATATCAGAAAATTGATCAGGATGCCAGGGAATCGGACGTTCTTTTTATAAATCCTTCAGGCTCATCAATAGCAACTTATGAGATTGCGAAGAAATATAATAAACCGGTGGTAATATCCACTGATTTAAATTGCAGGACAGTTGATATAGCAGCCTATTGCCGGTCGAAGGGAATGCAGGCATATGCTCTGAACTCCAATAGCGAAAGAAATGAGATCTTCTCTCTGCTAAGGGCAAAGAAAGTTTTTTCAGAAACACGAATTCTTTTTCCTACGGATAGAGGTTTGCCTTCTGTGGCATCATTGGCGGGAATCAACGATCCGGAAAAGCTTAAGGATCAGTTTGGGATAGAACTGGTCACCATATCTTATAAGGAACTTTCAGAGGAAATGGAAAAAACGAGGAATAGTCCGGCAGAACAGAAGGATGCAGCTGCAATGGCGGGGATCATGTATGGAAAGGCGGAGCATAGTTATCTTGAAGAGAAATACGTGGCCAGAAGCATGGAGTTCTATAATACCATCATTCGTGTGATGCAGAAACATGAATGTAATGCTTTCACCATTGAATGTTTTGAGTTTTGTACAAGCCGCCTTCCTCAAAAGTGGAATATCACACCATGTCTTATTCATACTATGTTTAAGGACCTGGGAATACCCTCAGCTTGTGAAGGCGATCTTGGGGGTTTGTTATCTATGCATATGCTTATGTCACTGTCTAAGAAATCCTCTCATATGGGGAATATGTTTTATCGCGAAAACGGCACCATGCAGGTTAACCATAGTGTTCCGGGAATTAAAATGAATGGCATTGAAGAACCTGCGTTGCCCTATCAGCTAGGAAGATTTGTCGAATCAGGATGGGGTACAAAAGCAGTCGTCGACTTTATGAATAATACAGAAAAAGAGGTTACTGTTGCCAGGATGAATCCTACAGGTACCGGACTTCTTGTCTTAAAAGGAAAACTGGTGGACTCAAAAGGTTGGAATGAAGACTTACGGGGCTGTTCGGTCTCGGCTTATATTGTGGGATCGGAAAGTGGTACTGCAGACGAATTTCTACGGAAACAGGTGGATTATGGCAATCATCTCGTATGGGTTTATGGCGATTATTCTGATCAACTGAAAAAACTCGGGGATCTTATTCATGTGGATGTCGACGTGATCAGTTAATTGGTATTGAAATTATACAACACCAAACTTCACCATTGATTCCGCCATGCTTAGAATGGCTTCCTTATTTGTCCGCGGTTTCCAGTTGAACATTTTTTGGGCCTTAGAGTTATCGTAGGCTCTAATTCGCCCCAATTCAACCCTGATGGCTTTCGTATCCTTGTCAAATAGACCGTACAGACGTATAAAAAAGTCGGGTAGTTCAAAAGTCTTAATTCGCTTTCCGTATTCAGGAAAACCTTCTTTTAGGATTTTGGCGATTTCCTGATACGAGCTTGATCTGTTCACACAAATGAAACGCTGGCCTGAGGCTATAGAGGATTCCATTGCCCAGATATGCATTTCGGCCACATCTCTTACATCAACTAATGGGAATCTTATTTTTGGCATTCCGGGAATTTCACCTGCCAATACTTTTCGAACGATCTCACCCGAGTCGCTGTAATCTTTTTCAAGCAGGGGACCCAGAACATATCCTGGATTGATTGCAGCCATTTCCGTTTGTATATCAGGTTTGTTAATATATTTCCATGCTTCTGATTCGGCAATGGTTTTACTTTGTACATAAGGCGGGGTATCTTTTTTACTGTTCAGATTGGTCCAATCCTCTTCTGTAAATGTCCTGTTCTTTTCTTTATGTCCGAGACCAATGGCAGCTATCGATGAAGTAAGTACCACACGTTTCACCTTATGTTTATTTGCAGCCCTTAAAACATTCAATGTGCCTTCCCTGGCAGGAATAATAAGGTCGTTTGCATCATCTTTGAGGTCAAAAGGGAGGGGAGAGGCAACATGCATTACATAATCCATACCTTCCAGAACTTTATCCCAATCTTCCGGAACAGTGAGTTCCCCTTTAACAAATTCCAGTTTATCAGTATTCTTAACATTGTCCCTGAGGATATTAAAAATGGATTCCTGGCGGTCCAGGTTCCTCATAGTACCTCGGACGAAATATCCGGCATTTAATAACTGAACGGCTATGTGTGAACCTATAAAACCGGTGATGCCTGTCACGAGAACATTTTTATCATTATTGAGCATACGACTGTTAATTAACGAATCTCTTGATAATATCAACTATTAATGTAATACAATACTCTGTTTAATGCCAGCACTTCAGGTATCAATGTTGTTTCCAGTAAAGTCCATATCAGGATGTACGGAATTATTTGCCTGTGATGCATGAAATAATTTAGCCGGTGTATATCTTGATATAAAATTATCGAACAAATCCCCTTTTGGAATTATCATATTACTTCCTATCTTAGTTGAAATGCTGTTTTTTATGAGAAATATGATGCTTTGTGTTTTCTTAATCTTCATATCAAATGTGGCCCTGGGGCAATATAGTGAACCGCTTGATATTGAAGTAAACTATCATATTATAGACATTCGTGAAATGGATGACGATGACCTCACGATGTATATTGATTTCCATCTGGAACTCATGTGGGTAGACAAAGCTGCACATGAAAATAAAATTGATGAACTTGATGAAGATGATCCCCAACTTTGGATTCTAGGTACATAGGTAATCAATGATTATGGTTTGGAAAGATCAAAGGGTAGCATCTTTTATTTTTCTAAAGATACCGTATCTTATATAAGACGATATAATGGCAAAGTTGTCCAGAAAATGGATTTTCGAGATTTTCCATTTGACAAACAGGAATTTGAAGTTGATATATTATTATCCGAAGCCCGCCCTATTAACCTCATTCTGAAAGAAGAAAATTTTGGAAAATTTGGATCGCTTTCTATTCCAGGATGGGAAATTCATCAGGGTATTCTTGTATCTCTTGAATTGGATCTTCCTGTAGGTAAAAGACCAATGTTCAGGCTAAAATTTGATGGAAAAAGAAAAAGTAGTTATTATTTATTAAAGGTTTTACTTCAAATATTACTAATTGTTATGATGTCCTGGACAGTGTTCTGGGTCGATCCGACAAAGTACGATGCTCAATTGACCGTATCTGCTACTTCTATGCTATCACTTGTCGCATTCCTGTTTACAATATCCAATCTGATTCCTAAAATAGGCTATTTAACTAACCTGGATATATTTTCATATGGATCTATGGTATTTGTATTTTTAGCTTTAACAGAGGCGGTATTAACCAGTTATATTTCGTTTCACAGGAACTTGCTGAAAGCAAGAAAAGTTGATAGATATTCGAGGATTATCTTCCCCGGATCCTATGCTTTATTTATGTTAGTGTTATATATCACATGATAAATATTTGATTTTCCAACCAAATCCCGGGAAGAAGGTTCATTTAATATAGAACTTAATGATGTAAAAGAATGAGTAAGAAGATTATATATTTGATCCTGGTTATTGTTATAGCTATTGTTGGTTTTATTCGCTGTGATGACAGTTCGATCAATGGGGCATTTATTCCCGGAGATGACAATCCAAATGAAAAATTGGCGTGTGTTGGTATAATTATAAGTGAATCCCAATATAATTCAGCTGAAACCGACGAATACATTGTTAATAAAGCTAACATTACTGGTGATTCCCTAATGATTGAGATTCAATATGGGGGTGGATGCGGCCCTGTCGGTTATGAATTGAATACTGATGGACTTTTTATGGAATCAAATCCTGTACAATTGAATGTACTTTTGGCCTTTGCTGATGATGATCCTTGCGAAATGGTAGTTACAAAGAATCTTTGTTTTGATCTTTCAGATTTAGCAAATTATTATAATGATAGTTATCAATCCACCGGCGGGACCATTATATTACGAATTCAGGATTTTAATAACCTGACCTATAATTTCTGACCAATTATATAATCCATATTTAATCTAATATTTCTTATCCAATCCACTCCTGAGGAAATGTATCGGTTGTTTACGTGGCCATTTTATTTTATTGATCCACTTCTGATTTCAGGTAATTTACTTCTCAATCGCTGTGCAAGTTGATAATCCTTTATTAAATTGTCAGTTCAAAAATTTTTTAGTGAGGAATGAAGAAAATAATCTTTTTTATACTGGCGGCCTTTTTATTTTTGAGTTGTTCTGCGCCTGAACCGAATGACGATATATTATGGTATACTGAGCCAGCCCTTCAATGGGAAGAAGCACTGCCTCTGGGGAATGGGAGAATTGGAGTTATGGTATTTGGCGGCACTTCCTCAAAACGAGTGCAATTGAACGATGATTCCATGTGGCCTGGTGATGATGGCTGGAGTGAGCCGGATGGGAACCCTGATGACTTGAAAAATATTCGTGAACTACTTTTCAAAGGGAATAATGTTGAAGCTGATTCTTTATTTGTTGAAAAATTTTCAAACAAGACCATTGTAAGATCACATCAAACCTTGGGCGACCTTCATATCGACCTGGATCATAATAATATTACCGAATACAGAAGGGAATTGAACATCAGCGAAGCAACGGCCACAGTTACATATCGAACCGGGGGAGATCTGGTAAAGGAGAAAATGTTTGTCTCTCATCCTCAGCAAGCCATACTTATTGAAATCTCAACTGAATCAAAGAAGGGGCTTAATGGCCGGATTAGGCTAACCAGGCCAGAGGATGATGGATATCCTACTGTGTCTGTGAAAACTACTGATGATAACCTGCTGATAATGAATGGTCAGGTTACACAAAGATCGGCAGAATTCAGGTCCGAACCTGCCCCTATCACTCAGGGTGTAAAATTTGAGACATACCTTAAAATTCTGAATAGTGGGGGTGAGATAGCACATGGAGAAGATTATCTTGAGCTGAATAAGGTTAAAAGAGCCTTTATTCAAATCGTTTCCAATTCGACATATTACTATGATGACCCGGGTGCCCAGAATAAGCTGGAGCTTACCGCCCTTGAAGGGAAAACATTTAATGAATTAATGGAATGGCATATAAAAGATCACCAGGATCTGTATAGCCGGGTTAATTTTGAATTATCCGGTGAGGATATGGCGAATATACCTACTGATGAAAGAGTAGAAAACGTAAAACAAGGCAAAAAGGATCCTGGTTTGGAAACCCTGCTTTTCAAGTACGGAAGGTATATGTTAATCGCTTCTTCCCGTGAAGGAACAAATCCAGCCAATTTGCAGGGATTATGGAACCAGCATATTTCAGCACCCTGGAATGCCGACTATCATTTGAATATTAACCTGCAGATGAACTACTGGCTGGCTGATGTTACTAATTTAAGCGAATTGAACGGACCTCTCTTTGATTATGTGGATAAATTGGTAGAGAACGGAAAAACTACCGCAAGAGTTAATTTTGGTTGTGAGGGATCTTTTCTTCCACATGCTACCGATTTATGGGCCCCAACCTGGTTGAGAGCACCCACTGCCTATTGGGGTTGTTCTCTGGGAGCAGGGGGTTGGATGATGCAGCATTATTGGGAACATTTTGCATTTACACTGGATACATCATTCCTTCAGGAAAGGGCTTTCCCAGCCATTCATGAAGTAGCACAATTTTATAGTGACTGGATAATTCTGGATTCCAGAGACGGAACCCTGATCTCTGCTCCATCAACCTCTCCTGAAAACAGGTATATCAATGCTAAAGATGAACGTGTGGCTACTTGCCTGGGCAGCGCCATGGATCAACAGGTTATTGCGGAGGTTTTCGATAATTATATCAGTGCCTGCTCAATTTTAAGTATCGAAAATGATCTCCTAACAAAGATCAGGCAACAAAGAGAGCAACTCAGACCCGGTTTTGTAATTGGAAGCGATGGCAGGATCCTGGAATGGGACAGGGAATATCCCGAGATGGAGCCAGGCCACAGGCATATGTCGCACCTGTATGGATTTCATCCGGGGACAAGCATCACCAGGGAAGGGACGCCTGAGATTTTTGAAGCTGTAAGAAAGACACTTGATTACCGCCTTGATCATGGGGGAGCAGGAACAGGGTGGAGCAGGGCCTGGCTGATCAATTGTGCCGCCAGGTTAATGGATGGAGATATGGCGCATGAGCATATCCAGCTTTTGTTTAAAAAATCAATTTTTAAGAACCTGTTCGATGCACATCCACCTTTTCAGATTGATGGAAATTTTGGATATACAGCCGGCATTGCTGAAATGCTGCTGCAGTCTCATGAAGGCGACATAATTCGACTACTGCCAGCCTTGCCAACTGCATGGGATTCCGGAAGTATCACTGGATTGAAAGGGAGAGGAAACTTAGAGGTAGATATTTTCTGGAAGGATAATAAACTTACAAAAGCAATTATAAAGGCAGAAAAGGCAGGGAGATTCAAGATTGTGTATGGGGATACGACTTTGCCTATTGCTCTCAAAGCAGGAGAATCATATATCTATATACCAGAATAGAGTTTCTCTTCCGGATTGATATTAAAACACTTTTTTATGAAAAGAAGAACATTTTTACTTTCCACATCTCTGGCGGGATTGGGACCTTCTATTTTTTTAAACAGAATTTTCAAAAGATCACCAAAAATGGAAAATCAGACTACAACAGAACAAATCAAGCCCCTGGCATTTACCATGTGGGATTTTTCCTGGCTAGAACGCAGGTGGAGTGGTGCTGGTTATGAAGATTGGGATAAAGCTCTTGCAGAATTGGTGGATCGCGGCTATAATGCAGTGCGTATAGATGCATACCCACATCTTATCGCAAATGGAAAGAATAAAAAATGGAAATTAATGCCTGTCTGGTCCGTATTAGACTGGGGAAGTCCTATGACAATCCAAGTCCGGATACAACCTTCTTTAAATGAGTTTATTGCCAAATGTCGGGATCATAAGGTAAAAGTTGGCTTGTCTACCTGGTACAGAGAGGATGTGGATAATGTAAGGATGAAAATTGCATCACCAGATATAATGGCTGACCAATGGATTAAAACCATTGAAAGTATCGATGAGGAAGGTTTGCTGGATAATGTATTTTATGTTGACCTATGTAATGAATGGCCCGGGGATCTATGGGCTCCGTATTTTAAAAATAACCCACCTGAATTAACCTGGGGAGGGTGGTATACGACCAACTCCATGGCCTGGATGGCAAAAGCAGTAGAAAAAGTGAAGAAAGCTTTTCCGGATTTACCCGCGGGTATCTCTTTTGAAATTAAAAAACTTGATGAACTTCAGAAACAGGATGTTTCATTCGTCGATTACCTTGAACCGCATATCTGGATGAGTCAACGAAACGATAATGAATTCTACAGGAAAATGAAATTTCAGGATGATACCTTCAGTTTTAAAGGTTTTGAAACGATGGTAGCCAAGGGATTTGATTTATATAATTCAGATAAAACCTATTGGCAAAGTCTGTTAACCAACTATATTAAAGAGCTGGGTATGTTGGCAGGTGAATTGAATCAACCCTGTATGACTTCAGAATGTTGGGCGGTTGTGAATTATAAGGACCTGCCTGGACTGGATTGGGGATGGATCAAGGAATTATGTGCACTGGGAGCGATTACTGCTGCCGATACCGGTCAATGGTTGGCTGTTTCAACAAGTAATTTTTGTGGTCCTCAGTTTACTGGTATGTGGCGGGATATTGAGTGGCATCAAAAATTAACGAATCATATCCGGACGGCCAAAGTGAATGACGATCTACTGGATTCAAAATTGGTGAAAAGAATGCAATTATGAACCGGGTTGAAGACTTCATACTAGGTTATTCACGAAGCTATTATACTGGATGAAACCGTTCCGTATGTATTTAAAAAAGATTGATTTTTAAACCTTAGATCATTTAGGCTCACAGATCGTATTATTTGATCGTTTTTTAATTTCTTCCAATACTTGTCCTTACAAACAATCGAAAAATGAATAT
This sequence comes from uncultured Roseivirgaceae bacterium, assembly GCA_964389805.1. Classification (GTDB taxonomy): domain Bacteria; phylum Bacteroidota; class Bacteroidia; order Cytophagales; family Cyclobacteriaceae; genus JAGTVG01. The sequence goes on from CAYMFU010000232.1 coordinate 8,619, forward strand.
AATTAGAGGCCAATTCATCATTGGCTTCTAATTATTCGTCTTTATGTTTAAGCCTTTATTACTTTTTCATTTGTTTTGTCCCAACGCAAATAGGCGTTTTCACGGAAAGATTGAACACCCATCATGCAGACTACTACGCCATAATAACCCAGGTTCTGGTCACATTTCAGGGCTTCCCCTTTACGGATGGCATTTAAAAGATTGCGTTGGTGAAGTGTAATATCTTCCGCGCCCGTCTTATTATAGACGATCTCCCCATCTTGATTTACATTTTCCCCAGTCCCGCTGATCACAGAATCCATTACAGATTTCTGTGGAGTGATCACGAATCCGCTTCTGGTAAATTCAAGTGTTCCCTTATGCCCCCTGATAAGGTGCCTGATCGGAGTATCATTGGCTAAGGAAGATACGGCCAAAGCAGTTAGCCCTTCAGGGTAGTTTACCATCATATTGAATGTGTCAGGAATTTCACCCCTTGTTTTTTCATAATGCCACAATCCACCAGAGGCGACTACTGTATCTGGAAATTTCAAATCTATGGACTTCAGGATCCGTGTTATCCGATGGATAAACAAGTCGGTTGCTATTCCGCCTGAATAATCCCAGTATTTCCTCCATTGAAAATACCTTCTTGGATCCCAGGCGACTGTTGGTGCAGGCCCAAGCCAGGCCTCCCAATCCAGGTTTACACCCGGTTTGGCATCGTTGTCAATCTCATAAGCCCAGAAATCATCGCCTTTATAATTCCTTGAATAATCGATATGTGCCATTACTACATCTCCCAATGCACCTTCATTAATATACTTATTAGCCGTTTCATATGAATCATCCGACATGCCCTGTACGCCAACCTGTAATTTCACTGTGGCAGTTTTCATAGCTTCTACTACTTCCCTGGATTCTTCTATAGAATGCGTCATGGGCTTTTCAGTATAGATATGCTTGCCTGCATCGATAGCATCAAGGATCATCCTGTGGTGCCAGTGTTCCGGAGTGGCTATAAGAACACTATCGATATCTTTATCATTTAATATGTCCAGGTAACTTTTAACCCCTTTTGCCTCGGTTTTTACTTTAGCTGCATCCAATCTCTTATCAAAAATGTCGCATACGGTAGTTATAGCTACATCATCGGTTTCTTTCATCTTCAATAATGCACTCATGTGGGCATTGGCCATGCCGCCGCAACCAATAACACCCATATTGATCCTTTCATTAGCGTTAATAATACGGGAATAGGATTTTGCTGTTGATGAAACGACAGGACCCAGACTGGCAGAAAGGCCTATTCCTGCGCTGTTCCTTATAAACTTCCTCCTGGATATTGATTTCTTCTTCATAATAAAAAGTTTAGTAATATGATATTGAAATTTATTTCAGTACTTTATAAATAAGAGCTCCTTAATTTACTTGAAAATATGTTTAAAACGTATAATTTATAATAAAACTACCTCTTGTTTTGCATTATATCCGGGAACTATGTCAATACCTGATCCTGACCATGTAAGAACGCTTATCAGTCCATGATTTCTTTTAAGATTAGAGATGATGTATTCTATAAAGATCATTTCGAAAACTTAATCCAGTCCAGTGCCAGCAGGTCCTCACCCTCTCCATAGAAATTTATCCAGAAGGCATGTACACCTTTAGTCGTCTCAATTTCTCCGTTAAATTCCTGCCAGGTTATTCCATCTCCTTCAGGTATTTCAACAGATCCGATTTCCTTATGCCAGGGTTGATCTAGAGAGATGGAAATCTTTCCCCCCTTAAATGCTTTTACATTAACAGTAAAACTTTTAATGCCATCTTTAAAATCAATGTATTTATATGCAACATTATCCAAATGATTGACTTTGCCCAGTTCCTCTTTATATTTCTCAAAGGCCTGGATCCTCACGTTCCCAAACAAGAGGCAGGCGCGTTCCGCCTCCAGTTTTTCCAGGGCATTTAAAGGAGGCCCCGCTCCCTGTGTGGTCATTTCCGCCTCAATAATACGGCCATCCTCAGTGAAATTAATAGGCTCTATGCAGGCTTTTCGCATCATTCGGCTGTTATGTGTGGATCGGTGATAAAACACATACCATTGACCTTTATATTGTGCAATAGATCCATGGTTATTCCAGCTGGAAGGATCGGAATATTTGTTATCCACAATAACGCCACCGTACTTAAAAGGACCTAGCGGTGAATTGCTGGTCGCATAACCAATACACGTTGGACGGTTGCCCCGGCTAATGTCAGCGTAAATGAAATAGTAAATGTCATTTCTTTTCACCATAAATCCCCCTTCATGAAAATAATGCTCCTTTTCCGTTACAAGATCCCTGACAATGGTAGTTGTATCGATTTCTTTCATATTGGGCTTGAGCTTAGCGATTTTGGCAGAGAATTGCCCCCATATGAAATAACCCTGCCCGTCATCATCTATAAAAACTGCAGGATCGATTTCCTCAATCCCCTTCAATTCTATCTTTTGTCCATTTTTAAACGGACCGGTCGGTCTACTGGAGGTAGCGACACCCTCAGTTCCATTTATATCAGACAAGCAATAGTACAGATAATAGGTGCCATCTTTATACATCGCATCAGGAGCAAAAAGAACAGCATCGCTGTAAGGTACCTGATCGTTATCGCCTTTAGAGGCAAACCGGTCTTCATGGATTCTCCAATTGATCAAATTATTGGTTTCAAGGACATGATGCCTCCAGGAGCAATAATAATCTGGGCTCTCATCCAGGGAACCGTAGACGTATAGTTTCCCATCATCCCATACCCGGGCTGTTGGATCAGCAATATATATTCCGGCTGGGACAATTGGATTTTGAGCGAAAGTGTAATGAAAGGCCAGTAAGAAAATAAAAAATAAAAACCTCATTGGATCTAAAAATTTGTGCTTACTAAAATAGCTTATTTCTGATAATTTTATGTTATATGTTTTTTCATAAATACACTCCTTTACAGTTACAAAATCTTTTAGAAAAGTGCTTGCAAAAATTGAATTTAAAAAAATTAAATTTCTTCCAGGTCCCTTCGGGTAAATTTGCCGTCATTATCCCCGGTATTCAAGGTGCCTGCAGGTTCGAAAAGCATAACGGACACTTCTTTTTCAGCCACAGGCCTGTGTTCAACTCCTTTAGGGATCACAATGAATTCATTCGGATGGAGAATTGCCGTATGATCTCTGAATTCAATCTTCAGGCAGCCTTCAAGTACATAGAACATCTCATCTTCATTTTCATGTTTATGCCAGACAAAATCACCCTTGGCTTTGGCCAGTTTTACGTGTTGACCGTTTAATGCTCCAATAATCCTTGGATTCCAGAAATCTGAAAAACTTGCCAGCTTATCTTTAATATTTACTACAGGTATCATCTGATTAGATTTAAATGTTAATTGGTCTGATTCACATATTTTATATGAAATTCCAAAGGAGGATCAGTTTTGCTCGGCAATTAAACGATCTTCTTCCAAAAAATGAGGAATGCCGTATAAATGCCGTACAAAATAGCCATTAAATGTTTTAACTGAAAGTCAATTACCGTTTCCCCTTGTTCAATTAATTGGATTGTATTTGAGCATCCCCTTAATCGTGCTGTTGATTAGTGGTTTAGTTATTACTTTAAGAAATTTCAGAATTAATATCTGATCTCGTCAACGATCTCATAGTGTTGCGATGTATTGTCGTATCTGGATAGGACCTGCCTTGCTTTTTCGGGCACATAGGATTTCGCATAATTTTCACCCATGAAGTTCTTTATGCAATTCAGATTGTCAAACTGCATGATGGTAATGAACTCTATTTCATCTTTTAAAGTCCTTTTCAACAAACTGATCTTCCTGTAGCCTCTGATCATTTTTTTCTCAATTGAGGGGAATATCTCTTTTTTTAACAAATCCTCATACTTCGAAGCATTTTCGAAGGTAGTCCATCCATGCCATATTCTAGCAATCATATTCTTTTCTCTTTAGAACAATTTATCCTGATATTTTATATATTGAATCCAGCTGCTATAAAAAATCCCTGCATATGCCGGATTTAATAAAAATAATAGATTGGTTTAGAAATCCCGTCCATCAGTTGAACATTTTTAATCCGGTATGGGAAAAAGAGGCACTCTTCAAAAGCGCATTTAAAAATTCAGGCTATGTAAATAGTATTGGTCAGGGCACAGCTATGGAAGGCCTGGATACACTTTTATTATCTATTCGCAACCAGGATTCGCTACACCTGATAGGTGAAATCACCTTGTATACCCTGATTAAAAGAAGCATCAGGAACCGGTCCAGGTATCTTCATATAAGAGAGAATAATAAGAATAAAGACTTTCCGCTCAATCCTCCCATCATCATAACCGGACTTTCAAGATCAGGTACTACCTTTCTCCACAGGTTATTGTCTATAAATCCCGAACTATATGCTTTTCCCTTATGGGAGCTATTTGATCCTTTCACAAGATCCGGAATCCGGGATGTCCGTAAATTGAAAACGAAATCTGAAATTAATGTAAAAAACATCTTATTACCGGACTTGGATAAGAAACATTATACCAGGGCAAATAATACAGAAGAATGTATCATGCTTCTTGCAAATAGTTTTAATTCCCAGTTGTTTATAGATATTGCTCCCTTACCTGAATATCTGGAATGGATAATTGGCGCTGACCGGTATGAAACCTATCAGGAATACTATGACCAATTGAGGATTCTGCAATCCTTTCATCCTGATAAACGGTTTATTTTAAAAGCCCCAAATCATCTTGGAAATTTAAATGAACTAATAAAGTATATCCCGGAAGCCACTGTAATACAGATGCACCGATCGCCATTGGAATGTATTAATAGCCTGGCAAGTTTACGGCAAACTTTGTATAGAATAGTAACCCGGGAAGTTAATATTCATGAGACAAAAAACCAGATCATTAAATTATTCGAAAATGAAATTGCAAGAAATCTGGAATTTCATGAAAGCTTCCCAGACAGGGTTCTATCACTGTCCTACAAAAAGCTGGTTTCTGATCCTATCGGAAATTTAAAAGATATCTACGCTAAGGCGGCAATTCTCTGGACAGATACTTTGAAGGATATTTCTACTAATTATATAGATGATCTAAAAAACCTTAGGGGTAGCCACAATTATAAACAGGAGAACCTGGATAAGCCGATGCCCGACAGTATAGTAAAGTACGAAGCTCATTTCAAGGATCTCTTATAGAGTATTCCATTCTTCACAATTGATGGCTTAATTTAAATGAACTATCCATTTATGTTTTCATCAAATTATTTGATATTTTGTATTGAAAATTAAAATATTATGAGAACGAAACGGTTGGTATCTGGCACGATGCTATTGTGTCTACTTCATTTGAATATTAATCTTAACGGCGCTGAGGTCATTAAAAAGCAAATGGTGTATAAAACGATCAATGATATTGAACTATCTGTAGATATGTTTTACCTCGAACAAAATGAGGCCGAAAAGGTTTCTCCGGCCATCGCTTTCTTCCATGGAGGGGGATGGGTTTATGGCAGCCCCCAGGAATTTCATGGAGCATGCGAGCGATTTGCAAGAAATGGATTTATAACCTTTTCTTTTCAGTATCGA
>CAYMFU010000233.1:0-13512 GCA_964389805.1 uncultured Roseivirgaceae bacterium
GGCATTGTATTATCAGGTTTTTCATTACTCGCTATTATTTTGCTTTGCCTTGGCATATTTGGATTAATTGGATACTCCGTTACTCAGCGATATAAAGAGATTTCCATCCGGAAAATATTTGGTGCAGAAACATCCACCATAATATGGCTGTTCACAAAAGAATATGCCAAGCTTATGCTTATTGCCACAGCTATCGGGATTCCGGTAATTAATTATTTGTTGCAAGAATGGCTACGATCATTTCCCTATCGAATTGATATAAGGATTTTTGTCTTCCTGTTACCTGTTCTAATACTATTTATTATCTCTATGTTGATAATTTATAGTCAGTCTTTAAGAGCAACACGAATAAATGCAGCTGAAACGCTCAGAAATGAATAGGATCTGACGAAAGTGGAAATTTTTAATTGTAATCCGACAATTAATTTTGTCAGGTTACTCTCCTCTGCATTAATTTCCAGTATCGTAATAAAAATCTAATTGATTTCTTACTTTTATGAAATATTCAGCATATGCTTTATTAATAACTTTTTATTATTTTTTTATCATGAGTAAATCAAAGCAAATAATATTAAAATCATTAATTATAGTATTATTTTTTGGCTTATCTTCTTGTGAGGCTAATAGACAGGAAAAGAAAAAAGCCAACAGGCCTAATGTAGTCCTTATATTAACAGATGACCAGGGATTTGGAGATCTAAGCATCATTGGCAACACAAATTTAGGCACTCCCAATATTGATGCAATCGCTCAAAATGGTGCAATGTTTGATCGATTTTACGTTAGCCCGGTTTGTTCACCCACCAGAGCTGAGATATTAACTGGTCGATATCACGTTAGAGGCGGTGTTTATTCAACCTCTGCTGGTGGAGAAAGGCTTGATCTTGATGAAACTACTGTTGCGCAACTATTTCAAAGAGCAGGTTACAAAACAGCAGCCTACGGAAAATGGCATAATGGCATGCAATATCCATATCATCCGAATGCGCGGGGCTTTGACGAATATTATGGTTTTTGTTCTGGCCATTGGGGAAATTATTTTAGTCCACCTTTGGAACATAATGGCCAAATAGTAAAGGGAAATGGATTTATGATAGATGATTTTACGGAGCACGCCATGCAATTTATCGAAGAAAATCAGGATAGTCCCTTTTTCGTTTATCTTCCATACAATACACCCCATAGTCCGATGCAGGTTCCAGATCGATTTTGGAATAAATTTAAAGATATGGATCTGAAGATGATGAACAGGGATAAAGACAGGGAAAATATTCTTCATTCAAAAGCAGCATTGGCCATGTGCGAAAACATTGACTGGAATGTAGGCAGGATAATGGATAAGCTGAAAATGCTCAACCTTGATGAGAATACCATCATTTTGTATTTATCTGATAACGGACCAAATGGATGGCGATGGAATGATGGCATGAAGGGAAGGAAAGGCTCTACTGATGAAGGTGGTGTAAGGTCTCCCCTTCTTGTACAATGGAAAGGAAAAATTCCTGAGGGAAAGAAGGTAATGCAGATTTCCAGCGCTATTGATCTCTTACCTACATTATGCGATCTGACCAATATACCAGTCGAAACGCCTAAAGTAATTGATGGAAAAAGTTTAAAACCCTTATTGCTGGAAAAAGCTCCGGATTGGCCCGACCGACTGGTAGTTAATCACTGGAGAGATAGGACTAGTATTCGAAGTCAACAATACAGGCTGGATTTTGAAAATAAACTTTTTGATATGCTTGATGATCCCGGACAATACAAGGACATCTCTGTGGAAGAACCTGACATTCATAATCAGATGGTGTTGGCAAAGGTGGCGTGGGAAAAGGAAGTTCTGCCTGAGTTGCCCCTTGTGGATGAAAGAACATTTCCACTAGGCCATCCAGACTATAAGTATACACAGGTGCCCGCCAGGGATGGCAAGGCACATGGGAACATTATACGGTCAAATCGATTCCCTAACTGTTCCTTTTTCACTAACTGGATTGATGTCGAAGATAAAATCACATGGGATGTTGATGTGGTTGAAGATGGTAATTTCAAAGTTGTCATTTATTATACCTGCACAGAAAATGATATTGGATCAAACTTCTCGGTCACGCTCAATGATAGTAAATTAAGTGGCCAGATAATGGAAGCACATGATCCTCCCTTATTCGGAATGGATGAAGATAGGGATAAACGAATAGAATCGTATGTAAAAGATTTTAAACCGCTTGAATTAGGTGTAATCAGTTTGAAAAAAGGGACTGGTACATTAATTCTTCAGGCGAATGAGATACCAGGCAAGCAGGTAATGGATTTCCGGCTTATGATGTTTGAAAGAGTAGACTAAAAAAGAGATAAAGCTGAAATCAAGAAGAAAGGGTTCTTCTGGATTTCAGCTTTTTATTTTTAAACTATTCCTGATCGATAGAAATTAATTCAACCTCGAAAATCAAAGCTTCATTAGGGCCAATAGCTCCACCAGCACCTCTTTCACCATATGCCAGCTCTGATGGAATATACAATTTCCATTTTGAACCTATTGACATTAATTGAAGGGCTTCAGTCCATCCCGGGATAACTCCATTTACCGGGAATGAAACAGGCTCTCCCCTATCTACGGAACTGTCAAACACAGTGCCATCCATTAAAGTTCCATGGTAATGGGTTGTCACCTTATCCTCAAGGTCTGGCTTTGCTCCACTACCTTCAGTGACAATTTCATACTGAAGACCACTTTCAGTTGTGATTACACCGGTCTTTGTCTTATTCTGTTCAAGAAACGCCTCTCCGGCCTCTTTGCTGGCTGACGTTTTAGCCAATTGCACCCTTTCAAAATATGATTGTAAGCACTGACCCGCCTGCATTTCATCAAGGATTGGATCATTGCCATCGTATACATCGTTAAAAGCCTTAATCAGCGCATTAATATTGATTTCTTCAAGTCCTTGTGCCTGCACATTTTTAGCCACATTCAATCCAAGGCTGTAACTGACACTATCCACCTCATTCGATAAATTCACATCTTTTCCTACATTGTTCTGGCTGTCACAACTTAAAACAAGTAATAACAAGGCAGCAGCAATTGCAACATTCGATAAAAGTTTCATTTAATTAGTTTTAGTTGAAATTAAAATTAAGGGGCAAAACTACATTATTGTTTAATAATAATAGGAAAACCATTACAAATAATTCGGAAAGGTAATGAAATAAGTATTATTTCAATCCTGATCCATAATTGTTGCTTATTGCCAGGTACTTATAACTTTCATAAAGGGCTTGGGTGAGATCAGTATCGCAAGCTTCGATATCAACAATAATCCATTCAGCATTGCCATTACTGGCTTCAAAAATAGCGGGATAGTTCATATTCCCTGTGCCGAGGGCAAGCACAGGGTAAGGTACAGGTTCATCAAGTATTGGTGCCCATATAGCAGGTCCGTCTTTTACCTGCAGAATAGAAGCTCGCTTGCCTAGCTTCCTGATTATATCTACAGGGTTTTGTCCGGCTACGGCAATCCAATATACATCCAGTTCAAAGAATATGTCTTTGTCCAGCAGATTCAGTAGTATATCAAAAGGCAGCTTTCCATTTGTCAATTTTTCAAATTCCCACCAGTGGTTGTGAATCCCAAATGACAATCCGCTTTCTTTAGCAAAACTATTTGCCAGATTATATTTGTTAGCCAACCGGGCTATACCCTCTTCACTTTTATAGGAAGTGCTTTCAGGCAAACCATGCCAGATGATTCGATTACATTTAAAGGTTTTAGCTCTTTTCAATACATTTTCTTTACTCATTTTATCCAGCGGTAATTCAGTATGCATAGCCATCACATCCAGCCCGGATTTCTTGATTATTTTACCATAGTCATCAACTGATATTCCATTAAAGGTATGTGGTGTTTCCAATCCCGCATATCCTATGAAACTAATTTTTTTAACGGTTTCTTTCGGGTAATTCTTTAACTCTTTGTTCAGGGAATTGAGTTGCAGCCCAATTTTAGGTATTTGTTGAGGAGTCTTAAACAGGTTGAATCCGAAAACTTTTGATAAATTGATCAATGGTATTGACAAATAACTAAGCAACCCAAGCCTAAAAAGAGATCTTCTTGATGTACTTTTTCTTAAAAAAACCATATTTGTAATCCCATATCTGGTTATTCCATTACTATATTATTAAAAAAATTCAATTAATTCTAATTAATACAGATAACAATTATCAATCCACTACATCAATGCACTTTTTTCGATATAATTATATATTTGCATTTACCCTTGAAATGGTTCAATATGAGATTGTCACAATTAGCGCGTAAACTGGAAATTTCACCTTCTGATTTGATAAAGTTTTTTGAAAACAGTAAGATTGTGAAGTATAATTCACATAATAACAAAGTTGAAGAAAAGGATCTATTGCTTGCCTTAAATCATTTCAGGCCCGAGGAAAATGAAGTAGAAACAAGTGAACAAACATCTCGTGAACTGGTATCATCTCAAGATAACCAAGCTGAGAAAAAGGAAGAGTTAAATCCAGCTCCATTATTAAATTCTACCATACCTGAAGACGAATCCGTTGATTCGGAGTTTTCGAAAGACCCTGAGGAAGAGATTGAAGTCATCAGGATGCCAAAGATTAAACTTGAAGGTGTAAAAGTTGTTGGAAAAATTGATTTGCCTGAGCCTGTAAAAAAGCTCAAAGATGAGATTAATATAAAGCCCGGTAATCAAAATAAGGAATCTGAGAACATGCCCGTAACCGAAATCCGAAATGAAAATAGTGAGGTCCGAAAACGGCCGTCTAAACAAAAAACCAAACATAAGAACTCAAGGAGAGAATTAAGTTATGAAGAAAAGCTTAAGCGCGAAGAAAGTAGGAAAATACAGGAGCAACAAAGGGACAAAAAGCTTAAAAAAGAACTTAAAAAGAAGCACTATATAAAAAATGTTCAATCAAATGTAAATCCTACTGCCAGAAGAAAGAAAAAGAACAGGAGTACTGATGATAGGGATCTAGAGCCAATATCAGCCAGACCTCATTATAAAAATCCAATTAAGAAATTCTGGGCATGGCTAAATGGGAAATATGACCGATAAATTTCAAGTCCATCTAAATTGAATACCATAAACAATATATTTGTTATCGAGTTACTAATTTTGCGGTTCTCATTTATTAAGTCAGCATGAGGATAAATTATCGTTTAAAAAATCTACTATGGAATAATAAGATTAATTTGTTATTATTTGCAAACCATCTTTATCAACAGACAATATGTCGACAAACACTACTGAACTTAGGGAAAATATAGTTATAAAATTTGCTGGAGATTCAGGAGACGGTATGCAGTTAACGGGGAGCCAGTTTACTGAAACAGCCGCAAAATATGGAAATGACCTGGCCACATTTCCTGACTTTCCTGCGGAAATACGAGCACCTCAAGGTACTTTATATGGTGTTTCCGGATTTCAATTACATTTTGGAAGTACCAGGATACATACAGCCGGCGATGAATATGATGTGCTTGTAGCTATGAACGCGGCCGCATTGAAAACCAATATTAGAAACCTCAAACCAGGCGGAACGTTAATTATTAATATTGATGGTTTCGATGATAAATTTTTGCGTCTTGCCAAATATGATCCGGATCAGAATCCACTCGACGATGAGAAGTTGCTTTCCAATTACACGATCCATAAAATTATGATTACCCAGCTAACACGCAAAGCACTTGAAGACTCAGGATTAGGAATAAAGGAGATTGACAGGTCAAAAAATATGTTTGCTCTTGGGTATGTTTATTGGCTTTTTAATAGAAAAACAGATTTTACAGAAAATTTTCTTGAGGAAAAGTTTAATAAGAAACCTAAAATTTCTGATGCCAATATAAAAGTATTAAGGACAGGTTATAATTATGGAATAACCGTTGAAGCTACTTCCTCTACAACAGAAGTCCAGGCCGCCGATTTGGAAAAAGGAACTTACAGAAATATTCGTGGAAACGAAGCTCTTGCCTTTGGGATAATTGCTTTAGCCTATAAGACAGGACTTGACGTACTATTTGCTGGATACCCTATTACGCCCGCGACCGAGATTCTGCATGAGTTGGCTAAACATAAGAATTACATAACAACTTTCCAGGCAGAAGATGAAATCGCAGCAATAACAGCCGCTATTGGTGCCACTTTTGGAGGAGGATTAGGTGTTACGGCTTCTTCCGGGCCAGGAATCGCTTTAAAAACAGAAGCTCTGGGATTGGCAGTTACCCTTGAAATGCCCCTTATCGTTGTAAATGTTCAAAGATCTGGCCCCTCAACCGGGATGCCAACCAAAACCGAACAATCTGATCTTCTTCAGGCATATTTTGGAAGAAATGGAGAGGCGCCAATACCTGTGTTCGCTTGTAAATCACCATCTGATAGTTTTGATATTATATATGAAGCTGGTAAAATAGCAATAGAGCATATGACACCTGTAATGGTTCTGAGTGATGGATATCTTGGAAATGGATCCAGTCCATGGCGTTTACACGATCCGGACCTCTTACCTGAAATACATATTCCTGCTGCTGATCAAACTCATATAAAAGAAGGCAAGTTTATGCCATATCTACGTGATGATAAACTTTCAAGGCCCTGGGCCAAACCTGGTAAGAAGGGATTTGAACATCGGATTGGTGGATTATCTAAGGAAAATGAAACCGGTAATGTTTCATACGACCCTGACAACAACCAGCTCATGGTGGAATTAAGAGAGAAGAAAGTTGAAAAAATAGCTGATTTTATTCCTGAACAAAAAATTAAGGCAGGTGTTGAAACTGGCTATTTACTTGTTTTGGGCTGGGGATCTACCTATGGGGCATTAATATCTGCTGTAACCGATTGTTATAACCAGGGTCATAAAGTTGGATTTACCCATTTAAGATATCTTAAGCCATTTCCGCGAAATCTAGGAAAATTATTATCTCAATATCAAAAGATCTTAATCCCTGAACTAAATAATGGGCAATTAATCAAAATAGTTAAGGAAAAATACAACGTGAATGCCATTGGTATGAATAAAGTACAAGGATTGCCATTTACAAAGAATGAAATAGTAAGTAAAATACAAGACATATTAAAATCTGAATAAGTGAAACCAAAGATGAAGATGCCAGGTGGTATGAAGCCCAGACCGGGTCAGGTAGCCAAGGGAGTTTCCTCTCCCTCGAAATCCTATGCTTCCAATCAGGAAATCAGATGGTGCCCAGGATGTGGGGATTATTCTATACTCAAACAGGTGCAATTTGTTCTCGCTGAGGGAAACATTCCAAAGGAAGAAATTGTATTTATCTCAGGTATAGGCTGCTCATCCAGGTTTCCATATTATTTGGATACCTTCGGCATGCATTCTATTCATGGCAGGGCCACTGCAATTGCTTCTGGTCTTCGAGCTATTCGGAAAGATTTGAATATATGGGTAGTGACCGGTGATGGTGATGGATTATCTATAGGTGGCAACCACCTTATACATCTCCTCAGGAGAAACTTCAATTTGAATGTACTGTTATTCAATAACGAAATATATGGGCTGACAAAGGGTCAATATTCACCCACATCACCCTTAGGTACTGTAAATAAAACGGCAGTGTGGGGAACAATCGATCTCCCATTTAATCCTCTGAAACTGGCCCTTGGGGCTGATGCCACATTTATAGCAAGGGGATTGGATGTGGATCCATTATTGCTGAGAAGTGTTTTAAAAAGAGCAAATAAGCATAAAGGCACATCGTTGGTTGAAATATATCAAAATTGTAATGTATTCAACGATGGAGCTTTCTCGGTTTTAACTGACAAGGCGACTAAAAAGGAAAACACAATAGTCCTTGAGCACGAAATGCCTCTTGTTTACGGGGAAAATAATGATAAAGGAATTATTCTGGACGGATTTTCACCAAAGATCGTTAAACTATCTGAGGTTTCGGAAAATGATCTTTGGATCCATGATGAAAAAGATAGTTTAAAGGCCACCATATTAACCAGGTTCTTTGATAATCCGGAAAATGATGGTTTTCCCAGGCCATTAGGTGTACTTTATGCCATTCAACGTCCGACTTATGAAGATCAGCTTAAGGGCCAAAAAGAAATGGCGATAGAACAATTTGGCAAAGGCAATCCTTATGATCTTTTTAAAGGTAAAAACTACTGGGAAGTTGATTAAAGACTAAAAAAAAATTTGTGTATTAAAATACAACCACCACCGATACACGATGGTGGCTTTATTTATATCTAGCTCTAGTGAGAATGATTCCCAAAATAATGATGCTCAAAATTATAAACAGTTTCCCGTAATTTTTCAATAAATGCCAGATCTGTGGTTTGTTTGGTTTTCATGGCATATACGAGCATCTCGTGCAATAAAGTGAGACTTTTTACATAATTGTTATAGGCATCCTGGTCTGCAGGATCTGCAACTTTAATTCGTTGATGTAGAAAATATTGACTGACAATATCCTGCAATTTTTCAGCATGTGATTCTTTGTTCATGACCCATCGAATAAGTTGGTTATAATTGGGATCTGATTCTTCCGATAACTGATTAATATTATTAATAGCTTTTTCAATTGTGGTGATATGTTCATATATCAAAGCCACACGCACAGAATCATCATAAATACCACAAGGAACTTCGCAATGAGAAAAGGATCTGGTATTAATGAAAATCATTCCTATTAGAAGGAGTAGCACTGCATAGATTTTGTTAATCGATTTCATAATGTTTTTTTTTAGTTAATATAATAATTTGTTAGGATCGGTGATAATTCTATAATTAATTACTAAAGCATTTTAAAACTACTAAAAGAAGGGCTCTAATTTAAAATTTTCAATTAGAATTTTTGTTTGAACCTCAAACATTTACATAGGAGATAAGATTGCGTAAAGATCAGGAACCTGCTGCAGCTTTTCTTATCCTGTCCAGAAATAACGAATCACTCCATTTTTTTGGAAGACTTGAAAATATACGAGCAAGTATAGCATTTCTCCCTACTAAATAAACATATTTAGGCTTTTTTGCAGTCAGGGCATGATTTACAGCATGTACTACATGTACCGCCGGGATGGGTTTTATCTGATTAAATAAATTTTCACCTGCCTTCACGAATAGTTCGTAATCTTTCAATAATTGCGGTGAAATCTTTTTTCGTACCTCTTCCTTATACTTTTTTGCTTTCTCCCAAATTGCACTTTCAATCGGCCCGGGAGCAACAAGTGACACAAATACACCAAAAGTCTTCATTTCTATCCTTAAAGCATCATTATATGATCTTAGCGCAAATTTGGATGCTGAATATGGACCTAAAGCTGGTCCCGACATGAAGCTGGAACTTGATCCAATATTGATAATCCTCCCCTTATTTTGTCGTATCATTGGTAGAAAAGCCTGAGTAACTCTATGTAATCCAATAAAGTTAACTTCAAAGATTCTTTTTAATACGGCAACAGGTGTAGCTTCTACCAGACCGCTAATTCCTATACCTGCATTGTTAATAAGTCCAAATAAGGAATTTTTATCATTCGAAATAATTTTCAATGTTTCTTCCACATCTTTCTCCTTGCACACATCCAGGATAACAGGCTGCATATTTTTGCCCCCTACTTGCATCAAACTATCAAAATCTTCCGTATTTCTAACACCTGCATAAATTTTAAATCCCTGATTATCAAGATACAAAGCACACGCTCTTCCAATTCCAGTTGAAGCTCCTGTAATTAATATAGATAAATTGTTTTCTTTCATTACGATTCCATAAACCTTAATAGGGTAAATATACACTGATGAATGAATATATTGATAAATTCAATAATCTAACCAACGATCAATTAATAATCCCATTTATAAAAAGATAGGTTAATCAAAAAGAATACTTCTATATAATTAGCAATCAATAGCTATATTTAAAAAGGATTACCCATAAGATCTCAATGCTTAAGAGCTTTTTCATTACAGCTTACAGGAACTTTAAAAATAATAAAGTATATGCTATAACTAATTCTATCGGTTTAGCCGTGGGAATGAGTTGTTGCCTTATGATCTCATTGTACGTTTCTTATGAAATGTCCTATGACCGATTTATTGAAGATAATGACAGAATATATCGGGTAGCTCTAGAAAGGAAGTATCCTGACCGTACACGGATGTTTGGTTCCTCTCCCGTTACCCTGGCCCCAACTTTTATGGATAATTACCCGGAGGTAGAACTAGCCACGAGATTACATAAGCTATTTTTCCGTTCAAACCTTGTTTTGACCCGGGAAGACAATGAATCATTTTCAGAAAATAAATTCCTTTTCGCAGATTCACTTTTCTTTCAGGTATTCTCATTTGAATTTATCGAAGGTGATCCACTTTCAGCCTTGAGCGGACATAATAATATAGTCCTTTCCGAATCCACAGCTAAGAAATATTTTGGAGATGATTCAGCCCTGGAGAAAATATTATCGATTGACACCACCGCTTTATTAGTTACGGGTGTAATAAAGGATGTCCCTGATAATTCACATATGGATTTTGACCTATTAGGCTCGATCCATAGCCTTCCCTTTATTAAAGCCGCAATTGAACAGAATAGTTGGATCAACCCCTGGTTATACACCTATGTTAAATTACATAATGGTACTGACCCAAAGGAATTTGAAAGCAAATTACCTGGAATGGTAAAAGAATATGGAATGGCCAGCATTTTGAATGGCCTAGGATTAGGGGAAGAAGACTATATAAAATCTGGGCATGATTTTATATATTTTTTACAGGCTCTTACCGATATACATCTCCATTCAAACCTGGATATAGAATTGCAACCGAATAGTGATATTATTTACGTATACCTTTTGATATCCGTGGTTGTTCTTATCCTGCTGGTTTCATGTATAAATTTCATTAACCTGGCTACTGCCAGATCAACAGAAAGAGCTAAAGAAGTGGGTCTAAGAAAAGTTATGGGTTCGAGCCAGAAACAACTTATTGCTCAATTCCTGACAGAATCAATCTTAATAAACATAGTCAGTCTTGGAATTGCTATTTTGGTATGCTGGATATTTTTACCAGTTTTTAATTCCTATGTGGATAAATCCCTGAGCCTGGCTGTTCTGCTAAATCCAATAGCAATATTAGGATTAGTTTTGTTTTCAATACTTATTGGGCTGCTGGCCGGCCTCTATCCATCCATTGTAATAGCCTCCTCAGATATAACTGTGGTTATTAAAGGTAACTACAGTACAAATCCGAAAGGGAAGATTATCCGCAACAGCCTTATCGTTTTTCAGTTTTTTGTATCTATGTTAATGGTATCAGGAACTCTAATATTGGAAAAGCAAATGAATTTTGTTAGAAACAAGAATCTGGGATTTGACAGAGAGAATTTATTAATACTCAGGAACACACAGGTATTGGATCAGGATTTCAGATCATTTCAAAATGAAATCCTCCAACTTTCGGGTGTTATAAATGTCGCTTCAGCATTTGGATTGCCTGGCGAATTTCTTGGAAGTGACATATTCACTCCAGATAATCCCGAAGTTTCACAACTTCGGGCCAATATCGCTATTGTTGATGAGAATTTTATTCCAACAATGAATATGGAAATTGTTTCTGGCAGGAATTTCTCAGAAGAATTCTATGATACATTATCTATACTTATCAATGAATCGGCTGCCAGAACATTAAATTTTGACGAACCCCTTAAGCACAGGCTATTCAGTGGCGGACAGGATCAGGATCTAGGGTCTGAGATAGTTGGAATAGTTAAAGATTATCATTTTAAAACACTCCATTATGATATTTCTCCACTTGTTATCAGATATGCTGGTGATGGATTTAATCCTGACATAATGATCATCCGTATTCAATCCGGGGATCCAGGCGCGAGAATTTTACAGATTGATTCATTATGGGGCAAATTTGTTCCGGAAGAAAAGATTAGTTATTCATTTCTGGATCAAGACCTGGATGAATTGTACAAGTCCGAACAAACTTCAGGAAAGATCTTCAGCAGCTTTACAGTGGTTGCCATGATTATGGCATGTTTTGGGTTATTTGGTCTTACTGCTTATATCATTCAACAAAGAATTAAAGAGATTGGAGTTCGAAAAGTTCTGGGTGCATCTGTTATGGATATTTTAATTCTTTTAAATTGGAATATCACGCGATTGGTCATCCTTGCTTTTTTACTTTCTATCCCGGTAGGATATTATGGCATTGATCAGTGGTTAGGGAATTTTGCATATCGCACATCCATAAATTGGCTCTTATTTTTCCAGGCTGGCATCATCACCATGGTAGTGGCATGGGTAACCATTAGTTATCAATCAATTAAAATTGCGCTTAAGAATCCTGTGGATAGTATAAGAGATGAATAAAAGGAAAATTTAATCCGCTGGAAGGTTTTTTGATTCTATTTCTACCACTCCCCCTGCCATAAGAAATTTAATTGCTTCTGCTGGTGCAATATCAATAGGTTCCACGAATTCCTTTAGAACAAGAAAGGTCTCCCCCGTAAAAGTATAACTGAATGGGAAATATACTGCTACATAATCCTCTGCCTGAAGTCCTTTAAGGTTTTCATTGGTTAGAAATCCAATTCGCAGGATATGATCATTCTTGTTGATTTTTACTTTAACGGGCTTATTGAACTTTTTCTCTTTTCCTACAAAAGCAGAGAAAAAATCCTTTAAGGAGGAGTATATTAACTTTAGTACTGGAATTTTAAATATCACATTGCTCAAAAACAATTTAAATGGCTTAGCAATAATTGTCTGTCCGATCAGGCCTAGAACAATTAAACCAATAATAATGACCAGAACCCCAAGTCCAGGAATACTAATTCCAAATAAATCCTTTAAGAAAGACTGCAGTAAATTATCGGCAAAGACAAATAACCAATAAATAACATAAAATGTAAGGCTTATTGGTGCGACATATAATAATCCCTGCAGAAAATACCCTGTTAATTTCTTCATGTTACCTGATTATATGTTTATGAACGTTCTTGTATTACCAAATCCCATTAGTGCTGGTGGAAGGCCATCGAAACGAAGTCAAGTACGACTGGCAGTGATTCCCTCCAATACGTCCAGGTATGTCCTCCGTTCCTGATTCTGAATTCATGAGGAATGTTCTTTTTCCTCATTTCAATATGCACGAGCGAATTACCTTCATAAAGGAAATCATCATCACCGCAATCAATAAACCAGCGTACTGATTTAATGTCTTTTTCAGGCATAGTTCTTATTAATTCAACCGCACTGTGCTTTTTATAGTAGCTTTCAATTTCTGATTTCGAAAATCCTGTCTCCTTATAG
Organism: uncultured Roseivirgaceae bacterium; assembly: GCA_964389805.1. Classification (GTDB taxonomy): domain Bacteria; phylum Bacteroidota; class Bacteroidia; order Cytophagales; family Cyclobacteriaceae; genus JAGTVG01. The sequence goes on from CAYMFU010000233.1 coordinate 13,324, forward strand.
TGTCTTTTAAGCCTTTCTTCTGTTTGCTCAAGAGACAATGGCCCGGTGCTGGCACTTAAAGGACATGCTGATGAAAACAATTCGGGATGATGTAGGGCATACATGAAGCTTCCTCCCCCTCCCATTAATAATCCTGCAACCGCCCTGTATCGCTTTTCGCCTTTTATTCTATAAGTTTTTTCAACAAAG
>CAYMFU010000234.1:0-2920 GCA_964389805.1 uncultured Roseivirgaceae bacterium
ATTGTAAAGTCTTCCCTGAATTCCATTACTTCATCAGTAATTATCTCAATTTCTATGATCCCCTTATCGCTTCCTGCTGGAATAATCACTGATCCATTATTGATCCCATTGAAGTCTGTACCCGACTTTGCCAATACATCCATAGTATTATAGGTCACTTCTAAGGATTCTTCCATTTGAATTGTGGATGTAATCTCAACTTCCAACAATGTAGTCCCCACATTCCCTTCTGTAACCGATGCAGAAGATATCGACAGTTCTGGTGTCAGAGATTCATTGTCGCCATTACATGACGTAGCGGAGAAAATATAAATTATTAGTATAAAACGAATTAAATTTTTGCCAACTGACCTATTCATTTTGCACGTATGTTTTAAATTGTAACTCAATATTAAATTCGAGAAATAATCAGGTGGTTGCAGGTTTGAATACAAATATACATCATATATATTATATCCTGACCGGATCAAGAGTTTTGATTTATATGCAATATAGTTTGCCGTTTCATAAAGAAAAGCTTTGAAACATCATAATCTTCAAATCGATTTTAGCGCAATTCCATATACTTCAAACGAAAATTAATAAAAGAGCAACACTTTTTTATTAAAAACGTACGATATAAGTAAGAATATACTATATTCGTATAGTTTTTAAACTTCAGTAATTATGCGACCTTTTAGAGATTTCGGAAATAAGAAACTTCAACAGCTCATAGAAAATGCATGGGATCTCTTCTGGCAGTTTGGATTTACAAGAGTTAGCATTGAGGAAATTTGCAAAGAAGCTGGGGTAAGTAAAATGACTTTCTATAAGCATTTTAAGAACAAGAATGACCTTGTACGATTTATCATGAAGGAGATGTCGGAATACTCCCTGAGGCTGTATGATGAGATTATGTCTGAGGATATCCCTTTTGTAGAAAAAATTCGAAAGTCGGTTGAGTTGAAAATTGAGCAAACTGAAAATATTAGCGAAGCTTTTTTTAGTGATTTTCATCGCCAGAATGACCCCGAACTTAACCAGGTCCTGCATGAGCAACGACTTTCTAACCTCCATACTGTAACGGACTGGTATTTGAAAGCACAAAAGGAGGGAGATATTCGAAGGGATATTAAACCAGAGTTTATAGTATACTTCCTGAATCACATGATAGAAATGGTGAATGACGAAAAATTAGTCGGATTGTATAAGCATCCGGGTGAGCTGATCAAAGAACTGACGAATTTCTTTTTTTATGGACTTTTACCTGCTGAGAACCGATAGGCGAGTTAAATGAAACAATTTCTCCTTATATTGATACTTATTATCCTGATCATGACAATCAAAGGCTTTTCTCAAGGTCTTGGCTTCAAAGGACAACTTTCGGCATGGGGAGTAACCAAGCCTTTTGATGATTTTCAATCGCAATTGGGTGCCCGGTATATTCCCGAGTTAAGCTATGGACATACTTTTAAGGAAAAATATTTACTGGATGCTGAAGTACAATTGAATATATATGGTTATGGATATTACAATGGTGATTCTATCAAATGGGATGGACAATTCGATCTGTTCAGAGGATGGGTAAGGTTTTCTTCTAATCGATTTAGTGTCAGGGTAGGCCTACAGAAGATAAACTTTGGCTCGGCAGCCATGCTGAGGCCGCTCATGTGGTTCGATCAGATCGATCCCAGGGATCCTCTACAGCTTACTGAAGGGGTTTATGCGGCACTGGGCCGGTATTATTTTTCCAATAATGCCAATATCTGGCTTTGGATACTGTATGGAAACGATCAGCGCAAAGGCTGGGAGATACTTCCGTCGGTTAAAACCATTCCTGAATTTGGAGGCAGGTTTCAAACACCTTTGTTTACAGGAGAACTTGCCGTAAGTTACCATCACCGGGTTGCAAATACCCATAGTGATTTGTATCCCGAACTTCAAACCATTGAAGATCAGGCAGCTGAGAACCGTTTGGGGCTGGACGGGAAATGGGATGTTGGCGTAGGCTTGTGGTTTGAAACAGCGTTTATCCATCAGGATATCGAGATACCGGAGCTAAGGGCAAAGAAAATGATCAACATTGGAATGGACTATACCATTGGAATTGGAAGCGGATTAATGGTAATGGCCGAGCAAATGTGGTTCACTTCCGGTGAAGAATTATTTAATAGCTCGCAACGGAACTCTTTTACCGCCCTATCAGCCAACTATCCTATAAGCATTATCGATAATTTAACTTATATATTCTATTACGACTGGTCAAATAACGGCTTTTATAATTTTATTAACTGGGGCATGACCTGGGACAGGATAAACCTGTATATCATGGCTTACTGGAATCCCGATAGTTTTACCTTGTATCAGAACCTGAGTGATGAATCTACTCTGTATACCGGGAAAGGATTTCAGGTTCAATTTGTATTTAATCATTAATAAATTAAACATGGAAAAATCAAGTATCATTGAAATCAATAACCTGGTGAAAAGATTCCCTGTCGGGGGAGGATTTTTTACAGCACTTGATAACATCAATTTGTCTTTTTCAAAGGGTGAATTTACCGGGATTGTCGGACCAAGTGGATCAGGGAAGACGACACTTTTGAATATCCTCGGATCGCTTGACGTGCCTACTGAAGGGGAAGCAACAGTCCTGGATAGGAAGATCAGTACACTATCACACAAACAGGCAGCTCAATTGAGAAATGGGCACATCGGTTTCATCTTTCAAACCTATAATTTGCTCCCTGTATATACAGTGTATGAGAATGTAGAGTTCCCCTTGCTGCTATTAAAAATGCCTGCCAAAGAAAGGGAAAAAGCGGTTATGGATGCCATCGAGTGGGTAGGACTTGACGATAAGATCAAATCCAGACCGGCGCAACTCTCAGGCGGTGAAAGTCAGCGGGTAGCTATTGCCAGGGCGATGGTTAAAAAACCA
>CAYMFU010000235.1:0-7255 GCA_964389805.1 uncultured Roseivirgaceae bacterium
GTGATTTTTACAATCATTTAGACGAGTATTGTTGTAAATTTTTTAAGTTTACTTAAGTTCATTGATAATACATATGTTTTTAGATTTAGAGGAAATATTTTTTTAAAAAATCAATAATTAACATGGACCAGAACAGAAGAAATATGATTAAGAGCTCGGCTGCTATTGCTGCCGGAGCTACTATCTTCAGCCCGAATATGTTGTTTGGGAATGACGATCGAAAGGCCAGGATGGCATTTATTGGACTTGGCGGACGAGGTAGATGGCATTTAAGATTATGCCTGGAAAGGGACGATGTCGAGGTGAAAGCTATTTGCGATATTGACCCTGAGGCTATTGAATTGACCAAGTTAATGCTTAAGAAAGCCGGATATAAAGATGTTCCGGTTTATAGTGAGCATAAGGAAATTTACCTGAAAATGTTGGAGCAAGGTGATATTGATGGTGTAATAATAGCCACACCCTGGGTATGGCATACAAAAATGGCATGTGCTGCCATGCGGGCAGGCGTATATGCTGGCCTAGAGGTTTCAGCAGCCAATACCCTGGAAGAATGCTGGGACCTTGTGAATACCTATGAAGAGACAGGTACACCCTGTATGATTCTCGAAAATGTGAATTACCGTCGGGATATTATGGCAGTATTGAACATGGTAAGGCAAGGGATTTTTGGAGAACTAATACATATGGAATGCGGATATCAGCACAACCTATGGGATGTCAAGTTCAATCCGGGTGTAGAGTTCGGTCCTGAAGCAAAAGGAGAGGCACGCTGGCGTACTCAGCATTCAATTTCCCGGAACGGGGATGTTTATCCTACACATGGTTTGGGACCTGTTGCTTCTATGCTGGATGTTAATTATGGCAATCGTATGATGTATCTGACATCCACTGCTTCTAAAGCCAGAGGATTACATCATTATATAGTAAAAACTGCTGGTGAAGATCATCCAAATGCAAACATTGACTTTAAACTGGGGGATGTTATAACAACTGTGATAAAAACCTCAAATGATGAAACCATTACAGTTCAGCATGATACAAACCTCCCCAGGCCGTATTCATTAGGATTCAGAGTACAGGGAATAGAAGGTTTATGGATGGATGTAAACAGCTCTATATATCTTGATGGTAAAAGCCCTGAACATGAATGGGAAGCGGCAGCACCATATCTTGAGAAATATGACCATCCCTTATGGAAAAGATATGCCGATAAAGCTGAAGGAGGAGGACATGGAGGAATGGATTTCTTTGTGGATCATGCGTTTGTTGAATCAATAAAGAGAAAGGTTAACACACCTCTGGATGTATATGATGCTGCAGCCTGGAGTTCTATAGCCCCGCTATCAGAAGTGTCCATTTCCCATGGTAGTGAACCTGTTGATATTCCTGACTTTACTAGAGGGATGTGGATGAAACGAAAACCTAAATTTGCATTAGGAGATGAATATTAGATTATGAATAAAATAAAGAAAATTAAGTCAGTCTTGTTTGCTTTACTCTTGTTGGGTAATATACCTTCAAACAGTCAAGATTCGATTACCCCATCGAATACCATAAAGATCGAAGGTGATTCACAGGAGGAGATCATTCGAAAGGCAGCTCATGTAATTCCCACAACAAACCAGTACAATTATAAAAAACTGGAGTTTACCTGTTTCGTCCATTTCGGACCGAACACATTCACGCGCATGGAGTGGGGATCGGGTAAGGAAGAACCAAAAATTTTTAACTTACAGAACCTGGATCCCGATCAATGGTGTAAGGCCATGAAGGCCGCAGGTATGAAACTGGTCGTTATAACAGCCAAACACCATGATGGATTTGTACTTTGGCAATCGAGGTATACGGAACATGGCGTTATGTCTTCACCATTTAGGGATGGTAAAGGTGATATCCTCAAAGATCTTTCAGAATCTTGCCAGAAATATGGTATTAAGCTTGGTGTATACCTTTCCCCCGCTGATCTGTACCAGATTGAAAGCATTACGGGGCTGTATGGCAACTTAAGTGAATATACGATGCGGACTATTCCGAGGCTGGTTGAAGGAAGACCTTTTGAAAATACCATAACATTTCAATTTGAAGCAGATGATTATAATGAATATTTTCTGAATCAATTGTTTGAGTTGTTAACAGAATATGGCCCAATAGATGAAGTGTGGTTTGACGGGGCACATCCCAAGAGAAAAGGGGGGCAGACCTACAATTATACGGCATGGCGGGAACTTATTCGGACCCTGGTCCCCAATGCAGTGATATTTGGCCGGGAAGATGTGCGGTGGTGTGGCAATGAAAGCGGCAAAACACGCAATTCAGAATGGGATATTATCCCTTTCGAAGAAGACCCGAATGTTATGATCAAATTTGCCGATCTGACAGGGGAGTTGGGGAGCAGGGAACACCTTTATGCTGGAAATTACCTGCATTATATACCGGCAGAAACAAATACCTCGATCCGCGAGGGGTGGTTTTACCGGGATGAGACGGACCAGAAAGTACGGAATGCTGATGACGTTTTCGATATGTATGAACGGGCCGTTGGAGGTAATTCTACATTTTTGCTGAATATCCCTCCAAATCGTGATGGATTGTTCTCTGCAGAAGACGTTAGTGTGCTTGAGGAAGCAGGAAAAAGGATAAGGGAAACATACGAGACAAACCTTCTCATTGGTGCAAAAGGACCTGAAGAAGTCCTTGATTCTGATGAATTAAGTTTTATAAGTGGAGCAGAAAATGGCAAGCTCGAATGTATTATTGAAATACCACAGAATATAATGGTTAACCGGTTCCTTATCCAGGAGGCGATTTCTACCCATAGCCAGAGAATTGAAGAACATGCCCTTGATGCATGGATCAATAATGAGTGGAAAGAAATGGCAAAAGGCACCACAGTCGGGTATAAAAAAATTCTTCGGTTTGCGACGATTAATACCAGCAAATTCAGAATAAGAGTACTTAAATCCCGAATGCAACCAACCATTTCAAATGTTTCCGCCCATTATTACAAAAGCCGTCCACCTCAAATACAAATAAGCAGGGATAAAGCCGGAATGATCTCATTAATCCCTGTAAAACACCAATTCATGTGGAAATCACATGGGCTCAACCCAATGGAAAATCTAAACCAGGAACTTGAAATCCGGTACACATTGAACGGCTCTAAACCTACTGTGGATTCCGAACGGTATAAGGGTCCGTTTTTACTCCAATCAGGAGAGATTCACGTTATCGCATTTGAATCTGATCAGGCCGGGGGGGAGACCTCAGACAAGTTTGGATTATTGAAAAACGATTGGACGATCATAAACACTTCCAGTAAGGAAGGGAAAAATACTGGAGAAAAGGCAATTGACGGTGATCCATCTACTTATTGGCAGTCAAAGCAAAAGGCAGATCATTCCCAGCAGATCAGTATTGACCTTGGTACAATCCACACGCTTACTGGTTTTGCTTATACTCCCAGAACAAATGGGAAAGATGGCATGATTGAGAAAGGGATGATCCTGACAAGTAAAAATGGCAAAAAGTGGACAGAGTTTGAGTCGTTTGAATTTGGAAACCTCATTAACGACCCGACTAAAAGGTCATTGAATTTTAAAGCCCCGGTTAATGTCAGATATATCCGTATCCGGTCGGATAAGGAGGCTGGTGACAGCAATGCGGCCACGATTGCTGAATTGGATTTTTTTGAGTAATGGATATTAAATATAGGAATATGGATGCACGCTTATTAATGCATGTAGTTCTATTGTTATTAACCTCCTATTCTTTAGCATCAGCACAGGAAGAGTATAAGGGTCAGAAGGGGATGTATTCAATTCGACCTGCAGAACGATGGGAAGATGCTTTAATAAGTGGAAATGGAACGATGGGCATTATGGTATATGGCGATCCGGTTCATGAAAAGATCATTTTTAACCATGAATTGTTGTATGAACCAATCGGTTCGGAAAATGTGGAGCCTCCTGATATTGCCAAATACCTTGATCAAACGCGTGAATTGTTCAAGCAGGAGAAGTACGAAGAGGCCATACAATATTCCTATAAAATGGCTTTGGAGGAAGGATATGCTGGATTGCAGTGGACAGATCCTTACCATCCGGCATTACGGATGGAGATTGATCAAAAATTTGTTGGGGAACCCCTTGACTATACCAGGTCCATAAACTTTGAAACGGGAGAGATCCTGGTAAAATGGAAGTCGAATGGTGTGCAGCATTCAAGAAGGTCCTTTGTGAGCCGCTCTGATGGAATCATATTGCAACTCATTGAGAATGATCAGAGAAAGGTGGATTGTTCCATTCGCATGGCAATGCAGGGTGAAAAGAAGAATGATTGGGCTGAGCACCGGGATAAGCCAAAGGGATTTGATGATCCACTTAAAAAAATTACCGGGGATTGGCTCACTTTCAGGGTTCATTACCGCTTGAATGAAAAAGGCTACGAAGTTGTGACCAAAGTATATAGTCCGGGCACTTCGAAAAGGATAAATATTAATAATAACAACCTTGAGGTTCGGTCAGCTGATTATGTATTATTGATAAGTAAAATAGTTGCTCTGGAGGACTTTAATGAGAGCCGGATTCAGGAAACAAAAGAAATCATCAATTCACTAAATCCTGATTATGAAGAGCTGGTTTCCAGGCATTCGAAGATACATAGTGAGATATTTAACCGGGTAGATCTTGATATCTATCCCGATAATCTTCCAAAACATTCTTCTGAAGAGTTGATCAAACAACAAAAATCAAACCCAAACGCCATCAGTTCCGAACTGTTGGAAACTATGTTTTATATGGGTAGATATGCTTTATTAAGTTCCAGCGGTAGTAATCCACCTAACCTTATGGGGATCTGGAATGGGCAATGGCGCCCTGCCTGGTCGGGTGATTTTACAACCGACGCCAATATAAATCTCCAGATCTCTTCTGCCAATATTTGTAATATGCCTGAGGCCATAGATAGTTATATGCAGATGTTGGAAAGAATAGCTCCAGATTGGGAAATCAATGCGATGAAATTATATGGATGCAGGGGATACCTTGCTGGAACGAGGACTTCCGGGCAAAGAAATCTGCATACACATTTCAATATTGGCTTCCCGGGGCATTTCTGGTTGGCAGGGGCCGAATGGCTTCTACTGCCGTGTTATGAATATTACCAGGTATCAGGGGACAGGGAATTTTTAATAGATAGATTGCTGCCCATGCTGGAAAAGACAGCTCTTTTTTTTGAGGATTTTTTAACTAGTAAAGACGAGCATGAGCATTTCTTTTTTGCACCTTCTTATTCTCCGGAAAACCGTCCTGCTAATATCAAAGTATCGGCTACAGTTAATGCAGTTATGGATATCGCGGCAGCTAAAGAGGTTTTCAATATTCTAATTGATATATATTCAGACCTGAATATACATGATGATAAGATAGCATATTATAAAGATCTGATCTCACAGTTACCTCCTTATTTGATCAATAATGATGGGGCCTTGAAGGAATGGGCATGGGATGGACTGGAAGATAATTATAATCACAGGCATGTTTCTCATCTGTATCCTGTCTGGCCGGGGCATGAGATCAACCCTGAGGAAACCCCGGAATTATTTACAGCTGCTGCAGTCGCAGCAAAAAAAAGAGGATCAGGGAATGATTCTGCACATGGCCTGACCCATATGGCCCTGATCGGTGCCCGATTGAAAATGCCTGATTTGGTTCAACATAATTTAACCTTCCTGCTATCAAACGATTTTCTTTATAATGGGCTCTTTACTTCACATAATCCAAATCTCAGGATCTTTAATTCAGATGCGCTGTGCAGTTTCCCGGCTGTAGTGGGAGAATCCCTGGTATATTCACGACCTCAAATGATAGAAATATTACCAGCCTGGTCCCGGGAACAACCATCCGGTTCTATCAGGAATATCCCTTGTCGTACACAGGCTGTGGTCAAAGAGCTAATATGGGATCTTGAAAAAGGAGTGGTCGAGTGTTCTGTTCTGTCAAATAAGAAACAAACCATAAGCCTGATCAACAGGCATTATGATATAACCTGGACTGAAAGGGCTACTTCGGTTAATGTAAAAAGTAATAAAGGCGAAGCGATAGAGGTCTCATTTGAAAAAGGGGAGGTCAAATCCTTTATACTCAATATTGAAAAGTAAAAATTTAATTCCGCCGACATTTTAATGGTTAGAAAATAAAAAAACAGAATTTATGAAGTGGATCGCAATATGCTTACTGGTATTACTTTTTAATGGATCATCGTGCCTTGTGTCTGACTTTGAAATTAGTGAAGGCATACATGATCTTAAATTTGATCAACTACCCCTTTCCTGGGATGAAGGGATCCCATTAGGGAATGGGATGCTCGGTGCTTTAATATGGGAAAAAGAAGGTAAGTTGCGGTTTTCCCTTGACAGGGCTGATCTTTGGGATTTGCGTCCTATGGAAAACCTGGATACAGATAAATGGAAATTCAGCTGGGTGTTTGATCAATGGAAGAGAAATAAGTACAAGAATGTTCAGAACCAGTTTGATAAACCGTACGACTTACTACCGGCACCCACAAAAATTCCTGCTGGCGCACTGGAGTTCAACCTTGAATCTTATGGTAAACCGAATTCTGTACATCTGGAATTAGAAAAGGCAATATGTGAGGTAAAATGGAAAGATGGGAAGAGCTTACAAACTTTTGTACATGCTTCAAAACCTTTAGGATGGTTTAGATTTCAGGGTTTTGATGATGATCTTTCCCCCTTACTTATTCCTCCTGCTTACGAAAGCAATGAGATTGAGAATGAAGATATTAATTCTCTATCAGGTCAAAACCTTGCCCGTCTTGGATACAGGCAGGGAGAGGTAGATTTTGCAGATAAGGGATATACCTATACCCAGGAGGGCTGGGGTGGATTCATTTACCAGATACAGGTTTCCTGGAAGAAAGAGGGAACTGACCTGATAGGGTGCTGGAGTATAAGTTCATCTTTTCCCGGATGGGATAAAAAGCCCGAAGCAAAACAAATCGTTTCCGATAATCTTAATAAATCATACCTGGAAGCAGCGAGGGAACATATGGACTGGTGGAAAGATTATTGGAGCAAGTCTGATGTACGCTTACCCGATAAACAACTTGAAAAGCAATACCATCATCGCTATCGGCAGGGTTCTCTTGATTGGCAGGATTTTCTTTTTTCTTCTAAGCACATCTATCCCAAAGTCGAGCAGGTGAGCCGAGAATATTATCAATATGAACATAA
>CAYMFU010000236.1:0-7231 GCA_964389805.1 uncultured Roseivirgaceae bacterium
GGACAAAGTTTCGGGGCTTTCAGTACAAAAGGCATTCGGTTTGAACTTGAAGGCGAAGCAAATGATTACTTTGGAAAAGGATTGTCCGGTGCTCAGTTGATCATATACCCTGACAGAAATGCCAAGTTTGTGGCAAAAAAGAATATAATTATAGGGAACGTTGCATTTTATGGTGCTACTTCAGGTGAGGCCTATATCAGAGGAATGGCTGGCGAACGCTTTTGTGTCAGGAATTCAGGGGTTACAGCTGTTGTAGAGGGTGTAGGTGATCATGGATGCGAATATATGACTGGAGGTTATGCCGTTATCCTCGGCCCAACAGGAAGAAACTTTGCTGCTGGGATGAGTGGCGGAGTAGCGTATGTATATGATCCTGAAAGTAAATTCTCCATCAACTGTAATAAAGAAATGGTTGATTTTGATCCTTTGGAAGAAGAAGATTTAAGCAGAATAAAAAGACTGATCAAAAATCATCTATCCTTTACCAACAGTGGCACAGCCAAGGACATTTTAGAAGATTTTGAAAATGTTGTTCAAAGTTTTGTAAAAGTAATGCCAAGGGATTATAAAGCAGTATTATTAAAGAATAAAGCAAAAGAACAGGCAATAGTTTAAGATATAGATACATGGGAAAACCGACTGGATTTTTAGAATTTAACCGGGAATTGCCGAAAGCAAAGGATTCCAGGGAAAGAATAAAGGATTATAAAGAAATATACCTCGACTTTGGAGAACAGAAGACCCTGGACCAGGCAACAAGGTGTATGGATTGTGGGGTACCCTTTTGTCATAGTGGTTGTCCTCTTGGCAATATTATTCCGGATTTCAATGATGCTGTATATAATGAAGATTGGGAAAAAGCCTATCAGATCCTGAGCTCCACCAATAATTTCCCGGAGTTCACAGGAAGGATATGCCCGGCTCCATGTGAAGCGTCATGTGTCCTGGGGATCAATAATCCTCCCGTAACCATAGAGCATATTGAAAAATCGATTGTAGAAAAAGCCTTTGAGTTAGGTCTTGTTAAACCACATATTCCTGCTAAAAGAACAGGCAGGAAAGTTGCTGTCGTGGGTTCAGGGCCTGCGGGTTTGGCTGCAGCTTCACAAATGAATAAAGCAGGGCATTGGGTTACTGTATTTGAAAGAGATGACCGCATAGGTGGATTGTTGCGATATGGTATTCCGGATTTTAAACTTGAAAAATGGATCATCGACAGGAGAATTAACTTGATGATGGAAGCTGGAATAGTGTTCAAGACCAATTCTGAAGTTGGTAAGAATGTGAATGCCAACGAAATGATGGTTGAATATGATGCTATAATATTATGTGGAGGTTCTACTGTTCCCAGGGATCTTCCAATTCCTGGGAGGGATTTGAAAGGCATTCATTTCGCAATGAAATTCCTAACTCAACAAAACAAGCGAGTTGCTGGAGACAAATTCATGCGGAAAGATGAAATTTTTGCTACGGACAAAAATGTGATTGTAATTGGAGGAGGAGATACAGGATCGGATTGTGTTGGAACCTCTAACCGTCACGGAGCAAAATCCATAACGCAACTCGAATTGTTGGCAAAACCTCCTGATAATCGCGATGCTAAAAATCCATGGCCTCAGTGGCCAATGATATTGAGGACCTCATCATCGCATGAAGAAGGCTGTGATCGGCACTGGTCAATTCTGACCAAGGAGTTTATCTCTGATAATAAAGGGCATGTCAAAGGACTTATGGTAGTTGATATTAAATGGGCAGTCAATAAGAATACCAGAAGAGCAGAATTCAAGGAAGTTCCAGGAACAGAAAGAACATTACCATGTGATCTCGCTTTGCTTTCAATAGGTTTTGTCCACCCGGAACATGATAATGCTATAGGACAACTCGAGATCTCAGTTGATGATCGCGGAAATGTAGTTGATACCGAATATCAGACAAATAAAGATAAAGTGTTTACCGCCGGGGATATGAGGCGCGGACAATCACTTGTTGTGTGGGCTATTGCTGAAGGGAGAGAGGCTGCCAGAAGCGCAGATCAGTTTCTGATGGGCGAGAAATCACTTCTTGAGGCAAAGGATGAGTCATTGTGGGAGCTTGCCTGATTTAATGAATTTATTGAATTCAAAAAGGGATTCAATTCTTTTTTATTGGATCCCTATATATTTTTTTAAGTACTATGTTCCCGAATTATGGTGAAAAAATTTTTAATTTTCATTAAAAATATTACATTTAAAGCTTCCATTTGCTTTGTGATAATTTCATTTATACCAAAAATTTTTGTTCTTGAATGGCCAAGCTTAAGAATATAATCAAACAGCTCTCTGTAGAAGACTATCAGGCAATATATGAATCTTTGAACGAGAGCAATGCTGAAAAGTCAGCTTATCTGCTGAAATCCATGAGAGAGAAGCACCAGTCTGATGCTAAGATCATGGAAGAGCTTGAGGTGAATACAAATGCATATTATACCCTCAGGTCAAGGCTTAATCAAAGGATCGAGGAATATCTGTTGCAACAAATGGATAATCCACGGGCAGATATTCTCAAAAAAGTTGCCAATATTAATGAGATCCTTTTTACTAAAAAGAGGGCAATCGCTGTTGCAACTTTAAAGAAGCTGGAAAAAGAACTACTGGATTATGATCTCTCAAACGAATTGACCATCGTCTATAAATCACTTAAGAAGCTTAATATAAATGCCAATGATTCTTTTACCTATTCACAACTTTATAACAAACATGTAGCCTATACACTTGCTGTTGATAAAGCCGAAGACCTGTTGGCGGAGTATTTTAAAAAATATGGCGTTTATGCTATGATGGGAAGGAATGAACGATCCGATCTTGAATTAAATTTATTACGCACAGAAACTAATAATGTAACTAAGCTCTATAAATCACACAGATTGTTCGTGTACCAAAGTTGCCTGAACATATTTCACAGGTTATTTGTGGAATCAGACGAAGAACTTGAGATGGAGTTGGAACCCATTGAGGATATACTTAATGAGATCCAGAAAATATTTCAGTTTTATGAACTGGATTCAAATTATTACCATCTTCAAAATGTTTTCGAGTTTCTGAAACTGGAATATTATAACCACTATAAAGTTTTCAGAAAAGCAGAGGAATTTTATGATTCAGTAAATGAATCGGTGGCTACTCTAATTACAAACTATTCCCTATATACTTTTCCCGGTCAATTCATGATCAGCAAGATCAGAAGGCATATGAGGATGAAAACACTGGACAGGATTTATGAAGAAAATGATGGCTTATTCCATGATTATGAAAGTGATACAAACGACATCCCTAACTATTTGATATATTGCTGTTATCGTTCACTTGCCTGTTATTATGTGAAGAAATATGACGAAGCCGCCAGATGGATAAATCAATTACTTAATTCTGTAAGTCTTAAGAGATTTCCTTATGCACATCTTGAGGTGAAGCTACTTCTGGCTCTGCAATATTGCCTGATTGATGATTATGATCTGTTTCACCAGCTGATCAACAGCATTCAAAGACAGATCAGGCTCCTGGGGAAAGAGAAATGTGAACATCTGCTTGTATTCTCAAAAATCCTCAAAATAAGTCATAGCGATGCCAAGAAAAATAAGCATGAGAAGATAAGTGTACTTGCGGAGAAGCTTAGATCTTATGAGTTCTTAAGTTTTATGCCAACATTGCTGGTCCCTGCTGATGAAGAATTTATTTCCAGCCTGGCTTCTAATTAGCTTTTCTTATACGATCAGATTTTCAAGATTTTCCTGAGATAATGGCTTATTGATATACTTCTTGACGTAGGTATAATTTTTAGACTTATTAACATCCTGCGGGTTGATCGAAGAAGTAAGCATCACGATCTTGCACTTTTCCTTAGTTACAGATCCAAGCTTATCAAATTCATCCAGGAATTGAAATCCATCCATTAAGGGCATATCGATATCCAGGAAAATTACCTCCGGGAGAATATTATTTCCCACGTCCTCCAGTTTTTCAAGGTTTTTAAGAAACTCTATTGCACTTTTTGCTCCGGTATGGGTGTATATATTTTCAGTAATATCAGCGGCTTCAATCATTTTCTGATTAATGAGATTATCTATCTCATTATCATCTATTAACATTACAGCTTTAAATTTACTTTTCGAGGATTCTGCCATAATTGATTGATATAAGAATGTTCGTTATCAGTGCCTAATTTAATGCTTTTTATTTAATTCTTTGAATTCAAATAAAATAATTTCATACATGTGAAATGTATTCTGTTAATCCAGGTTGAATTTAATCCCCTGAGCCAGCGGCAATTCATTTCCATAATTAATAGTATTGGTTTGCCTCCTCATATATGCTTTCCAGGCATCAGATCCAGACTCCCGGCCACCTCCAGTATCTTTTTCGCCTCCGAAAGCACCCCCGATTTCAGCTCCGGATGTTCCTATATTTACGTTTGCAATTCCACAATCTGAGCCCAGATTTGATAAAAATCTCTCAGATTCTTTAAGATTATTGGTCATAATTGAACTGCTTAATCCTTGTGGGACGTCATTTTGTAAAGAAATAGCATCATTTATCGAATCATACCTGATCAGGTATAATATGGGAGCAAATGTTTCTTTCTGGACCATTTTCATGTCATTTTTCACTTCGTATATACCAGGCTTGACATAACATCCAGATTCAAAACCCTTTCCAGTCAGTATTTCGCCTTCTACCAATGGAATAGCCCCTTCCTTTTTCAATTCCTTCAAGGCTTCCAAATATATATCAACCGTATTTTTATCTATCAGCGGACCAATATGGTTTGATTGATCCAGTGGATCTCCAATTTTTAGCTGGCCATATGCATTCACAAGCAATGATTTAAATTCATCATAAACCGACTGATGAATTATCAATCGCCTTGTTGTCGTACACCGTTGCCCGGCCGTACCCACTGCGCCGAAAACTGAGGATGTAAGGGCTAGTTTCAAATCAGCTTGATCACTGATTATTATGGCATTATTACCACCCAGCTCAAGAATCGACTTGCCCAGCCTGGCTCCAACTGCAGCTCCAACAGATTTACCCATCCGGGTTGATCCCGTAGCAGATATTAAAGAAATATTTGTGTCGGAGGCCATTTTCTTCCCTGTTTCCAGGTCTCCTATTATCAAATTGCTGACTCCTTCAGGAACATTATTATCCTTAAATACTTTAGCAACGATCTTTTGACATGCTATGGCACATAAAGGCACTTTTTCCGAGGGTTTCCAAAGACAGACATTACCACATACCCATGCGATCATGGCATTCCACGACC
Organism: uncultured Roseivirgaceae bacterium; assembly: GCA_964389805.1. Lineage (GTDB taxonomy): Bacteria > Bacteroidota > Bacteroidia > Cytophagales > Cyclobacteriaceae > JAGTVG01. The sequence continues at coordinate 5,299 of CAYMFU010000236.1, forward strand.
ATACGGCTACAGGAAAGTTAAAAGCAGAAATTATGCCTATAATTCCTAATGGATGATATTGCTCATACATTCGGTGTTCCGGTCTTTCGGAGTGCATAGTAAAACCATGAAGCTGTCGGGATAAGCCGACGGCAAAATCACAAATGTCTATCATCTCCTGCACCTCGCCCAAACCTTCCTGGTATGATTTACCCATTTCATAAGTAACAAGCATACCAAGTTCAGATTTATACTTCCTTAGCTCCATTCCAACTTGCCTGACAATTTCACCTCGTAAAGGTGCTGGCTTTTTTCTCCATTTTAGAAAAGCGGATTGCGCAGCATTTATAATTGCATTGTAGTTTGATGCATCTCCAATTGATATGCCAGCTATCTCTGCTCCATCTACGGGAGATATGGATTTTATATTAGGTCCTTTACTGTCCAGCCATTGGCTTCCGGTTGAAGCTCCCAGATTTACGTTTGTGATTCCCAGTTTTTGAAGGACTTCTTTAATTTCATTTCTTACAGGACTCATGGTGAAAATTTATTTATTGCTTAATTAATATAAATTAAATATTAAAGTAATTCTTTTTCAGATCTACATTTCCTCCGGACAGGATAATTCCAACTTGTTTTCCTGAAAACCGCTCTTTATCTTTTAAAAGTGCGGCAAAAGGTACAGCGCCTGATGGTTCAACGATAATCTTCATTCTCTCCCAGAGAAGTTTCATCGCTTCGATGATCTGTTCATCGTTTACCACGATGACCTCCTCAATATTCTCAGAAATTATTTTGAAGGTTTTATCTCCCAGCGAGGTTAACAGACCATCCGCGATTGTATTGGGATTTATTGATGGTACAATTTCCCCTTTTAATAAGGATCGATATGCATCATCTGCTCCAGAAGGTTCTCCCGCCAGAACTCTGGTGCCTGGCGAGAAGTAATTTCGGGATAATAACGTACCGCTGAGTAATCCCCCACCTCCCACGGGTGTAAGCAGGTAATCCAGGTTATGCTCAGTTTGAAAAATTTCAAACGCTGAAGTTGCCTGTCCGGAAATTACCGAATAATCGTTATAAGGATGAATAAAAAAAGCGGAAGTTTCTTCAACGACTTTTTTCAATTCTGTTTCTCTGGATTCCAGAGTCGGTTTGCAAAAGATGATTTCAGCGCCGTAACCTTTTACTGCCTCGATTTTAATGGATGGTGCATTTTCAGGCATAACAATATATGATTTTATACCCACAATGGAGGCGGCATATGCTATGGCCTGAGCATGGTTACCAGAGGAATGGGTAGCTATTCCGTTCTTGCGTAAATCCTCATGAAGTAATAGGGTAGCATTCACAGCTCCGCGAGTTTTAAAAGCACCTATTTTCTGGAAATTCTCACATTTAAAAAACAGAGAACAGCCTGCTATTTGATTGATTTGTAGGGACGTTAAAATCGGGGTTTTATGAACATAGGCAGAAATCCTTCCTGCAGCGTCAATTATATCAGATTTTTGCGGTTTGTGCTCCAACATGTTGATAAAACTTAGTATCCTTCTATATACTATTGGGATATTTCTTGCTCCTGTATACTTTTAAGAACGGCCACCCAATCCTCATTTAAATCGTATTCTTCTTTCGTGCCGATCTGAAAATTTAACTCTGATAGGTTAGTTATAATAACTGGTAATTCATGCGAATCAAATAATTCTCCTCCATTTCTTGGATCAAACCATTTCAGCTCATAGGATTTTTGAGGATTAAGGCGAACGGAAGAAGCTCCCCCTGAAGGAATATAAATTGCAATCACATCATCATCCATAGCAAAGCCATAATTTGATCTTGGTGATACTATATCATCTACAGGCTTCATTTGGTCTATCGGGAGATTATCGAGAAAGAAATTCGTTGCCAGGGATGTCATTTCCCAGAGCTTGTCCCTGGATCTGAAATCTTCACA
>CAYMFU010000237.1:0-10788 GCA_964389805.1 uncultured Roseivirgaceae bacterium
TCCCATTTTTTTGATTTCTCTAAAAGCCGGGGGACTGGGATTAAATTTAACCAAAGCTGATTATGTATTTCTGCTGGATCCATGGTGGAATCCTGCGGTCGAACAACAAGCTATTGACAGGGCGCACAGAATAGGTCAGGAAAACAAAGTATTCACTTATAAATTCATAAGTAAGAACACCGTTGAAGAAAAGATCATAGCATTGCAAAGGCATAAAATTAAACTGGCTACTGAATTGATAACTACAGAGGAAAGTTTTTTCAAGGATTTGTCGACCGACGATATAAAATCCCTGTTTGACTAATAATTAATCAATTAAATTCCCAAATCTCTCATTAAACCCATCTATTCCCTGTAATCCACCTGTATGAATTGCAATTATCCTACTACCTTTTTTAAACACATCCTGCTGAATCATATTAAACAATCCATACATCATTTTGCCTGTATAGACGGGATCGAGTTGGATTTTATGCTTCTTATTAAATTCATTTATAAATTCAATTAACTCACTGGAATATTTGGCATAACCACCAAAATGATATTCCAATACTAAATGCCAGTTTAAATACACCTTATCATTAAAATTTTTGATATGGTCCTGGATCTCTTTTCGTAAAAAATTCCCCCCCTTTAAAACTGGGAAACCTATGGCATGACTGCTTCCATTCAGGCCAGCTATAATTCCACCTAAAGTACCCCCTGTCCCGCAACACGAAGTAATAAAATCGTAGGGGATGTCAATTTCATCAATAATTTCAGTACATCCTTTCAGGGCAAGGGAATTGGTGCCTCCTTCCGGAATCATATAAAACTCTCCAAACCTGTTTTTCAATTCATTGGTGGTTTCTGAAGTATATTTCCTTTTATAATCAATCCGGGCTATATAATGAAGGTGCATCCCTTTTGTTCTTGCAAATGTTAATGTTGGATTTAAGTTAGGATATGGCTCCCCTCGGATCACACCTATGGTTTTGAATCCATAGATCTCTCCGGCTGCTGCTACTGCGTAAATGTGATTCGAATATGCCCCACCAAAAGTGAGTAAAGTTTGACGACCTTCGCTCTTCGCCTGTAAAAGATTGTATTTCAGCTTACGGATTTTATTACCGGAAATCTCAGCATGAAGCAGGTCATCCCGTTTTACGAAAAGATGGACATCCTTTTCATTGAGTAATTTATCCCTGATTTCCTGGATCGGGGAAGGGGGTATAACTATTTTCAAAATCCTGATATAAGCTTTTAAGTGTCTGCGTAACCCTACCGGATTTACCATTAATAAAAAGGTGATCATCAATTTTTCTTACCGGCAATACTCTTTTTGTGGTTCCTGTCATGAATACTTCATCAGCCTGATATAATTCTTCAATGCGTATATCACGTTCTTCAATTTTAAAATTTTCTGCAGCCAGGCTGAGAACAGTAGCCCTTGTAATTCCCTTGAGGACATTCTCACTGGGTGTAACTATTATGTTATCCCTCACTATAAAAATATTACTTCTCGAAACTTCAAGGACATGGCCTTTGGAATGATAGAGTACATCGTATGCATTCTCTTTCTTAATCCTTTTTCTTATTGATATAGGAGTCAGATAGTTTATGGATTTAATATGACTTAACTCACGCTGGTGTTCATGAAATATCAGGTTTACGCCGTGCTCAAAATAAGATGTATCTGGAAAATTAATTTTCTCTATTAAAATAAAAAAATTTGGATCTCCCGGAGTATATCCGTTTTCAGTATACCCACCCGTAAGCACCATCCTTATCCCTGATTCAAGGATCCCATTTTTCTTTAACAGCTGATAAATTGAATCCTTTATAAACTCTTTAGAATATGGTATTTCAAGATCTATGGATTTGGCAGAGTTAAAAAAACGATTAAGGTATTTATCAATTAAGAAGGGCTCACCTAACTGAGTTCTGCAGAAATCGAATACTCCAAATCCCCTTAATAAAGCCAGATCGGTTATGTGAAGAAAGGCATCTCTCGCTTTTACTATTTTACCATTTAAAAAAAAGTATTCGCCCATTATGGAAATATTAAATACCAATATAAATAAAAGAAATTATTAATCAGGACTGGTTGATGAGATTGTGATAATAATAGAGGCGAAATCGAAAAAGGTTTATTCTACCCTGTTAAATTCTACAATGAAATTAGCACCTTTGCCCTGCTCGCTTTCACACCAGACTTTTCCATTCATGGCTTCAACATATTTCTTAACAATCGATAATCCAAGTCCGGTAGATTGTTCTCCGCCGGTAGGCTTCGCACTGAGTCTTTGAAATTTCCCAAATATTTTTTTCTTATCATCATCCGTAAGTCCGGGGCCTTCATCTATGATCTCAGCCCGGGCCTTGCCATCGTCTTTAGCAAGAATAACTTTTACCTCTTTTTGTGGTGGCGAAAACTTTATAGCATTTGACAGCAGGTTTTCAAATACTTGAACAGCATAGTCAGGATCAACCTGAGCATATAACTCTTCTGCCTCAATAGACAGGTTGATTTGTTTCCTGTTTATTTCGTTGCTCAGGTTATTATTTACATCCTTAATAACCTTTCTCAAGTTAACTTTCTCTAGCTTGAGCTCGCTAATCTTATCTTCAATCTTCCGAATGTCCAGCAAACGGTTAATCATATCATTCATCCGGTTTATAGATTTCTCTATTATATTAAGACATTGTATTTGTTCTTCGTCCAGGTTCTCACTTTCGCTTTTCAGGATGTTGGCCATAGTGAAAGCGCTGGTCAGCGGATTTTTAAGGTCATGAGCGACTATACCTATAATGCTACTTTTTTCATTGTTTAGCTCGATTAATTTCTGATTATTATCCTCAATCTCTCTTTTTTGGCGGACAATGTCTTTGTTGGCTTTGCTTAATTCATTACGGTGAACCTGGATATTTTCATAGGCATTTGCATTTTCAAGGGCAATATTGGCATAGATAGCCACATTCCGGAGAATATTAACATGATATTCATTATACGCATTGGCCTGCGGGCTTTGAACAGTTAAAACACCCAACGGCTGATTGTTATATAAGAGAGGGATAAATACAATAGATGCTGATTCCTGTCCCTTTAATGGTGGATTCCAGTACTCGGGTTTGTTGACAAATTCTTCCTCAAAATTATTTATAATAATCTCCTTATTATCCTTTAAACACTCTACGGCAAAACAATATTTTTCATCAAAAGATATTTTAACCTGATCAACGTTTTTGTCGGAGGTGATTATCTTCGGAAATTCAATGATCCTTTTCTCACTCCTGTAAATCCCAAAACCCATGATAGAGGCATCCATCAAGGAATTAAGCTTTTTATATACCGATTCCAGCAAAGATTCCACTGTTATATTCGCTATAATATCACGTCCGATTTTACTTAATAACTCCAGGTTTTCATACTGTTGTTTTAAAGCTTCATTCTTGGTAAGGATCTCGCTTTTCTGAGCCTCAAGTTTTTTTGTTTTATAGGCTACCAGTTGTTCCAGTTCCTCTCGTTTTTCACGTATGAATTTATTTCTTAACCAGGAGATGATGAGTATAACTGTAATGATGAAAAGCAGGATCATGCTCCTGAACCACCAGGTAGCCCAGAAAGGAGGTTTAATAACAAATGAAAACTCAACAGGATCTTCAGCCCAAATGTCATCGCTATTACCCGAAAGTACCTTAAAGGTATAATTTCCTGGAGATAGATTGGCATATACCGCATCGGTCCTGGAAGATGCTGGTGACCACTCTGTATCGACGCCATCCAGTTTCCATTGAAATTGTACTTTTTCCGGTACGGTATAACTCAAACCCTCGAACTCAAAAGTGAGGTGGTTCCTATTATAAGGTAATACCAGGTTTTCCGGTAATTCTGTCCATGAAATAAGATTATCATAATATCCTTCCAGATCATCATCGCTCCAATCAACGTCTTTATAAAAAAGCTTCAGGTTTGTGATATTCGTAATTGGTGGATTTATATTCATCAGGTCCATTTCAGGATTATAGACCATGGCCCCGCGGATAGTACCAAACCATAGCTTCCCTTTATCATCAATGTAATTCGCTTTGCCATTGTTTTCGAATCCTATAAATCCTTCATAATTATCATAATTTCTTATATCGACTATTTTGCCATTAAGATCGAGCGTAACTTTATCAACACCCTTCTGACACCCTGCCCAGATGTTCCCATCATTATCAGTTAATATGGAATAAACATTATTCGAGGACAAGCCTGAATCAGTATCAATTTTTTTAACGAACATCTGATCATTTTCATCGATTTTCACCTGGCAGATTCCTCCTCCATAGGTCGCTGCCCAGATGTTCCCGAAACCATCTTCAGTAATCTGCATGATGCGATATAACCCGTATTCATTATTCACAAAATTCTTAATCTCTCCATCTTTCAATCTGCTAAGACCGCCAAGTGTCGCAAACCATATATTTCCGGATCTATCTAACAGTATATCATCTACAGAATTTGATCCCAGTTCAGAGGAATTTGTGTTAATACTTTCTGTATTTTTCCCATCATTGAAAAACACTCCCTGACGCAGAGTGGCAAACCAGTACCCTTCATCAGTGACGAGGATATCATTTATGCCTGCCCTTCTGGGTAATCCAAACATTGAGTTTGCTCTTTTTATCGAATTGCCATCAAATATCCATAGTCCATTCTGGCTGGCGATTAGGTAATCATTCTTGAACTCTAATATCTTTCGTACAATCTCCAATGGGTCCTTTTCGAGATGCTGAAAACCTGTGAGTTTTTCTCCATCATATTTAAAAATTCCACTTCCGGCTGTACCGAACCAATAATTTCCTTTTGAATCCTGCTGAATGGACCAGATAAAATAATCTTCCAGTCCCTGATTTGATAGAAATGATACGAACTTTGCTCCGCCATATTTGAAAAGTCCGCTTCCATCTGTTCCCATCCATATATTTCCTTCATCGTCTTCTATCATGCTTCGGATACCAAGAACTGGTAATCCGGATTCCTCATTGAATGATTCAACTTTATTTTCCCCGGACATTCTATCCCATCTGAATAAAGTTTCCTTTTGTGGATTGAGCAGCCAGATATCGCCACTTCTATCCTCATAAAAATAGGTGATTGTATTTCCTACTTCGGGTGGGGGAATGAATTTTTCCAGGCCTTCGGATTCAGTGTATAGATAAGCATTTCCCTGACCTTTCGAGACTACTGTCAAAAGGATTTTATCGTCAACTGTTTTATGAAGAAAGCCTATGGCTTTACCTTGCAATTCAGGAAATGTACTTATGGCATGCTCTCTTATTTCATCATTTTCAATAACGTACACTTTCTCTCCTGCACAAATCAGGATATTGCCTTCAGGATCTGTAGTTATCTGGTTCTGATTTATATGATTTGACAATACCTCAAACTTATCAGACATATTCTGGTATTGTTCTCCATCAAATTTATAGATCAGAGGATTTTTGTTATTTCTAAAAACCCTGAACCAGAAATCATCGTTTTTATCTTTGGTCATCTTTTCGTAAGAAAGGATATTCCCATCAGTGAAGGAATAGTTTTTTAAAGTATTACCATCAAATATTGTAATTCCCAGGTTCGTCTTAACAATAATATTTCCTTCATTATCACTATTTATATCTGTAATGAGATCACTGATGAGGCCATCGTTCCTTCGAAATATCTCAAAATCCCTTCCATTAAATCTTGCCAGCCCGCCACCATTAGTGCCAAGCCAGATGTTAGACCGGTCATCCTGATGAAGGGCGAAAACCTGTGATTGAGGTAAACCATCTTCAACTGTATAATTTTGGAAATTATAATATTGAGCAGAAGTATTAAATGAGATTATTATGAAAAATGAAAGTAATATAAAAAGTACTTTCCACATACGTAGGTTTTTAGATGGCATTATTTCCTATTAAACGAGTAAAACACTTGCAGCGTTTTTTTAAATGCTCCATATTAATGTCAATTCTTTCCAAATTTACTAAACGTGATCCCTTAAGCAAAAGATTCACCTTGCTTTAACCTTTTTTAAGAAATTATTGGATCTGATTTTATCTGCCCAGACCTGTAACAATTCCTGCAAATCCACCAATAGCAATTCCTAATCCAATACCCATTGCTATATTATCCAGGAGAACCCCAACTACTAATCCTATAGCAATCCCGGCAAATAAATAAATGTAGTAATGATATTTTGACTTTTTCTTTCTTTTAGCCATTCGTAAGATCATTAATAATCATAATTTAAAAAAATTTACGAATTAAATTAATTAAAATCGTCAATATCACACTGATAAGGATCATGGTTGTTATTGGAAAATAGAACCGAAAATTCTCCTTTTCAATCCGAATATCACCAGGTAATTTGCCAAACCAGTTCAAATGGTTTCCAAATAAGTATAGTATTGCCCCGGTTATCAGGAAGATGATTCCGAAGATGATAAAGTATTTTCCAAAAACCTGCATAGATGTTTTAAACTTAAATTTACTAATTCTGCAAATACAATTCAGCCTGAAATTATTAATCCGTTTGACAACTCTTTATGATCAATATGTCAATAGAAAGACTTTTAAAGTGGTTCTTTCAATTTATATCCTACCCTTCACCCAAATCTTCGTAGAAATGAATAAATTTAAAATCCACAAGACAAATGAAGTTAGTACTTTTTGTTATAATATTTTTTTTCACTGGTATGAATTGGTTTTCAAAGGATACAAATAACGACTGGGTCCATCTATCTGAACCAGATCAGTTAAGTGAATTGATCATAGAATCCAATTCTATTCCAGTTATCATTTACAAACATAGTTCCCGGTGTGGATTAAGTTCCATGACTGAAAATAAGCTGGATAAAGGCTGGGAATTGCTTCGACCTAAAGTGAAATTATATTTCCTTGACCTCATCCGGTACAGGGAAGTATCAAATACAGTGTCTGAAGGATTCAATGTAAGGCCCCAATCCCCACAGATCCTGATCATAAAAAATGGAATATGCGTGTATAATTCGAGTCATTATGAAATAAATGTAGAGACAATTCTGGAAAATATATAAATTCATTTTATGGCCATTAGACTTGTTATATTTCTTTTTCTTTTCATTTTGAATTTTGAGGTTTTTGCTCAAACAAAATTAAATAATAAGGGCTTCGACCTGAGTAATATTACCATTCCTATAGAATTTGTAAAAGACGGGGGGCCTCCCAGAGATGGCATTCCCTCAATTGATGATCCGGAATTCATGAATATTTCGGATGTAAATTTCCTGAAAGAGGAAGACAGGATCTTGGGAGTCTATTTTAATGGGATTTCTAAAGCTTATCCGGTGCGGATCCTGAATTTTCATGAGATCGTTAATGATGTATTCGATAGTCATCCAATAGTTGTAACATTTTGTCCATTATGTGGAAGCGGCCTGGCTTTTGATGCCATGATAAACGGTGAAAAAAGGACATTCGGCGTTTCGGGTCTTCTATATAATAGTGATGTCCTTTTATATGACCGTCAATCTGAAACATTATGGTCTCAGATTCTTTCAGAAGGTGTTGCAGGCGAATTGGTTGGGGAAAAACTAGAAGTCATTCAGACGTATAACACAAGTTGGAAGAGCTGGAAGAATCAATATCCAAACACTCTCGTTCTCAGTACGAATACAGGATTTTCAAAGGATTATTCGAGGGATCCGTATCCGGCATATTATGAAAGTGAAAAGGTCTGGTTTCCAGTTGAAAGCACGAATGATGCCATGCATCCCAAGGCTAAAGTTCTCGGACTTGAAATCGAGGGAGTTTTTAAAGCCTACCCCTTTTCAGAATTACAGAAGTCTAAAGAGATTATCCAGGATATTGTAAATCAGCAAGACCTATTAATCTATTATGACAAAAAGGAAGAATCCGCTTATATTACCGACACTGAAAATAATATCATCACATCTACTACTTTATTCTGGTTTGCCTGGGTAGCCTTTCACCCCGATACCGGGATCTACTCGAAATAGAAATAATCATAAGAGGTCCCATTTGTTCCGGTATTCCCTTCTCAAAAGTTTATTTGCCTCATCATCATGGACACACATTTCCTTTTCTGCATCCCAATTCAATTTTCTATTCAATCTCCAGGAGATCAATCCAAGATGCATAGGCAAAGTCATTTTGCGAACATATTCAAGATTTGATTCGGGTTGATTTCGTGATTTTACAGCATCCAGGAAATTCTGCTGATGCCCTGGCGAACGGTCAATGCTTACAGGAATTTCCGGTATGTCAGTCACCGTTTCATTTCCAATAATAATCTCCCTTGATTCATAATCACAGATCAAGGTACCTTTTTCCCCTTCAAAGTAAGCGCCAATACCTCTTTCTGCTGCACCTGGGACATCAGGAGGTGTAGTAGTCCAGTATAGATTAAGATCTTCGAATTCAAAATCAGCATCAAGCCATTTAGGTGCGTCGGCAATCCCTTCAGGAACCTCCCCCCTTGCTACAACACTTTTTAATCCCCGGGGTTGAAGGGCCCAAAAAGCGATATCAGCTATATGGCACCAGAAATCAGCATATACACCGCCGGAATAATCCAGAAAGTACCGGTACGTCTTATGGCAACGCTCAGGGACATAGTCAATATAGGGGGCAACACCCAGCCACATATCCCAATCCAGATTGGCAGGTGGTTTTATGCTTTCCGGGAAACCAAGGCCGGGGGAAAATCCTGTTTTCCATAATCGTACCGTATGTATATTTCCTAAAATACCAGACCGGATAATTTCAACCACTCTGTGATAATTATCTCTGGCGTGAATCTGTGTGCCTAACTGGAATACCCTCTTATGCTGGTTCAGATTGTCAAGCATTAGCTGACCTTCCCCGATGTCATAAGACAAGGGCTTTTCACCATACACATCCTTCCCGGATTGAAATGCCAGTATAGCTATTTGAGCATGCCAGTGGTCCGGAGTGGCACAGGTTATGGCATCGATATCCTGCCGGTCAAGTACATGTCTGAAATCTGAATATCCTTCCACTTTAGTTCCTGGTTGTAAATTCTGTAAGGAACTCAGAGTATTATCGAGGTGGATTTGATCCACATCGCACAATGCGACAATTTCTGCTTCGGGCAAATTTGCAAACCAATTCATATGGTTATTTCCCATTCCACCCACTCCGATATGTGCAATCCGTATCCTGTCACTGGCTGCAACCTTACAACTTAAGAATGGTAAAAAAGTAATGCCAATGGCACTTTTCTTTAAAAATTCACGTCGATCGATTGAATTGTTCATAGGTATTATTTGATTTTGGGTCGTTTCGTTCCAAGCTACGAAAGAATATTTTAAATATGTAGGAATTAGTCGTTTTTGGGTTCAAATCCTCATTTTAAACGGTATAGTAGGAGACTGATAGTATTACGATATTTGCTTTTTGGAAATGAAGGCATATCAATATTAAATATACATAGCCTTCTCACAATGAGATTGGGATATGCTCATTCATATGTCAGTAGATTTACAATAAAGTGTATTTCTCTTATTCGAACTATTATTCCTCAATGGTGAGGGATAGATCCCTTCTGAACCAGAATTCCACCATTTCCCTGTCTCGCAATGTAGCAATAAAATCTTGATACATTTTCTTTCCCTCTTCTCCATAAGCTTCCCACAATTTTCTGTTCTCCTGTTTCATGTCTATATCATCCTTACCATACAGAACAGCGAAATATACGGGCATTTCTGATCCAATACCTCCTTCCAGCATTAGAACAGGATCACCAAAGTTATGTGTCCTGGCCATGTCCATCCATTTCTTTACATTTTCAAAATAATTCTCTTCCTTTCCAGCCTTTACATAATGAACATCCCATATGGCATAATTGATATCTTCCATATTGAGTCTTGGGTTTTCAGGAGAATAATTATACTCCGGCATGTCTAAAACAGTAAAACGATTATAGGATTCAATACACTTTACATACTCATCAAAAATGCTGCGGTCAATTTTTTCCCAGATGGTATTTGAAGCTGCAATGATTTTATCCCATTCCTCGAGAGATTGCATTTTTATGAAATAGTAGTAATCAAATCCGGTACTTTGGAAAAAGCTGAATTCATAAGGGTAGTCGTTTTCCTTAAAAAGCCGAATAATTTCTTTAAGGGAATTTTCGAAAGTCGCTATTTGCTCTGATTTAACAGTAATTTTAGTGGCCATCCACAATCTTTTTTCATTAGATTGGGAAAATACTACGCTTGTCATAAACGTGATAAGAGTAAATAAAAACAGGGATTGGATTTTATGCATGGTAAAATTTTATTTGGTTAGTAATTTCAGAACATTTTTAAGTATTTATTAGTTCCAGATTTAGATTAATTCCATAATCTTTCTATTTAAATTGTTAATTCTCTTTTCAATAGTTAATAATGAAATAGTGGAAGCTTACTATAAAAATAAAGTCCATATTAATTTTCCAAATAATAATTAACCATAAAATCCAAGATTATGAAAACAGCAATTATTACCGGTGCTTCATCTGGAATAGGTGAAGCTACCGCCCACGCGCTTGCACAGGAAGGGTATACCGTAATACTGGCAGCACGCTCACTTGACAAACTGGGGGCCCTTAAAGCAGACTTATCGGCAAAGGGTTATAAGGCCCTGGCCGTCAAAGCTGATGTTACCAATCGGGAGGATATGAAAGCAGTTGCTAAAGCAACGATCGATGAATTTGGCCGTATCGACGTATTAATTAATAATGCGGGTATAATGCCATTATCATTCCTTAAAAACCT
>CAYMFU010000238.1:0-46332 GCA_964389805.1 uncultured Roseivirgaceae bacterium
AATTATCTCATTTAAAAACTCCAGGACACTTGACGTCATTGTGGCAGATAAAAAAAGGTTTTTAAGGGCATTAAATGGTGAACCCGGAATATTTGTACCCATATCAAAAGACAGTTCAGCAACCATAAACAATTTCATCCATGAACAAGCCATAAGCGGATTTAAGGAAGGGTTAATCTGCCTGGAAAATACCGGCATATTAGGAGTTGGGAATTCCTGGGAATCAGCCAATCACTATATTGACCAGCTACTGAAAGGATCTACCATATCCGTTGAAGACGAATTAATTAGAGGTGGCCGGGTTCAGAATAAAATATTCATAGTGACCGGCGGGGCACAAGGATTCGGAAAGGGCATAGTTGAAGAGCTTGTCGATGAAGGAGCATATATTGTTATTGCAGATAATAACGCAGAAAAAGGGAAAAAAACGGCGGATGAGATCAATGCTGAAAAGGGGAAAAAGCATGTTGCATTTGTTCAAACCAATGTTACCAATGCCATATCGGTAAAGAATATGGTACAGACGGCAGTCACGGAATTTGGTGGTCTTGACGTCCTGATAAGCAATGCAGGTGTTCTCAAAGCAGGAAGCCTGGCAGAAATGAATGAAAAAACTTTCGATTTCGTAACAGACGTAAATTACAAAGGTTTCTTCCTATGCTCAAAATATTGTAGTGGAGTTATGAATACTCAGCATTCATACAATGGCAACATGTTCATGGACATCATCCAGATCAATTCAAAGTCTGGCCTGCAAGGCAGCAATAAGAATTTTGCATATGCAGGAAGCAAATTTGGATCTATTGGACTTACACAATCTTTGGCACTGGAATTGATCACATCCCGTATAAAGGTTAATGCCATCTGTCCGGGCAATTTCTTTGAAGGACCATTGTGGGCCGATCCAAAGAATGGACTTTTTGCCCAGTACCTTAAAGCCGGTAAAGTGCCAGGTGCAAAGAACATTGGTGATGTAAAGAAGTTCTATGAAGGGAAAGTACCCATGCAACGAGGTTGCCAGCCGAAAGATGTTATAAAAGGAATATTCTATCTTATCGAACAGGAATACGAGACAGGGCAAGCATTGCCTATCACTGGCGGACAGATCATGTTAAATTAAAACTATTAAGTATGAAGACCCACGCGGTTAGGCTATATGGAAAGAACGACCTGAGATTAGAGTCCTTTGATTTACCGGAAATTCAGGATGATGAGATCCTGGCAAGGGTAATCTCTGACAGCTTATGTATGTCGTCTTATAAGGCAACAAAACAGGGAGAAGATCACAAACGTGTACCTGATAATGTATTTCATAGCCCGGTTATTATAGGTCATGAGTTTTCAGGCGAGATCGTTGAAGTTGGCAAAAAATGGAAAGACCAGTTCAAAGTTGGCTCGAAATTTTCTATTCAACCCAACCTGAATTACAAGGGTAGCCTGGATGCACCCGGATACAGCTTCAAATATATAGGCGGGGATGCTACTTATGTCATCATCCCAAGCCAGGTTATGGAGATAAACTGCCTGCTGCCTTATGAAGGAGAGGGATTTTTCCCCGCTTCACTTTCGGAGCCGTATTCTTGCGTGGCTGGTACATTTCATGCCCATTACCATACAAAACCTGGTGTGTATAAACACGAAATGGGGATAATCGAAGGTGGTAAGATGGCCATTCTGGCAGGTGTCGGGCCGATGGGGCTTGCAGCCATTGATTATATCATCCATTGTGACCGCCGTCCTTCCTACCTCATCGTAACTGATATTGATCAGGCCCGTCTTGACCGGGCTGCGAAAATCCTACCACCGGAAGAAGCCGAAAAGTATGGGATCGAAATGCAATATTTAAATACCTCGACAGTGACTAATCCGGTTGATCACATGAGAGAACTTACCGGAGGCTCCGGCTACGATGATGTACTCGTATTTGCTCCTGTAAAGAAGCTTATTGAAGATGCTGATGCAATTCTCGGGCGGGACGGTTGCCTCAACTTCTTCGCTGGTCCATCTGATACAGAATTCAGTGCTGAGATCAATTTCTATAATGCTCATTATATTTCTACGCATATTGTAGGTACCAGCGGCGGAAACACAGATGACATGATTGAATCACTGGACATGATGGCTAAAGGATTGCTCAGTCCTGAAATTTTAATAACTCATATTGGTGGCCTGGACTCAGTTATAGAGGCTACTAAAAATCTTCCTGATATCCCGGGAGGCAAAAAGTTGATATATACAAATATTAAACTTGAACTGACAGCCATCTCCGAATTCAGGAGTAAGACTGATAAGAATGGCTTATTTACCGGGCTGGCTGAAATTTGCGATAAAAATCGAGGATTATGGTCCCTTGAAGCAGAAAAATATCTTCTGGAAAATACTGAATATCTATAAATAAAAATTTACATTTGTTTTGCTGGCTGAATATACATTTTTACCTTAAAAAATACTTTTTCTATGAATCCAAAGATCATCAATAAGGCATCAAATACACTACGTGCTTTGTCTGCAGCTATGGTTGAAAAAGCCAAATCTGGTCATCCCGGAGGCGCAATGGGCGGGGCTGATTTCATCAATGTTCTGTACTCGGAATTTTTGAATTTTGATCCAAATGATTTGTCATGGGTCAATCGTGACCGGTTTTTCCTTGATCCTGGTCATATGTCACCTATGCTATATGGGATCCTTCATATGTTTGATGTATTTTCAACAGATGATATCAGGAATTTCAGACAATGGGCTAGTCCAACACCAGGTCATCCGGAATTAAATATAAACAAAGGAATAGAAAATACTTCAGGTCCGCTCGGCCAGGGCCATGTATTTGCCGTGGGTGCAGCAATTACTGAAAAATTCCTTCAAGCGAGATTTGGCGATTGGTTATCACACAGAATATATGCTTTTATCTCGGATGGAGGTATTCAGGAAGAAATATCGCAGGGTGCCGGAAGAATCGCTGGTTTTCTTGGGCTAAACAATCTCATCGTATTTTATGATTCCAACGATATACAATTATCATCCACAACGGATGCTGTCACGAATGAAGATACGGCAAGGAAATATGAAAGCTGGGGTTGGAAAGTACTAATGATCAACGGAAACGATCAGGATCAGATAAGAAATGCCTTAAACCAGGGGATTAATGAAAAAGAAAAACCCACCCTCATTATTGGTAAAACCATCATGGGTAAAGGGGCCATAACCGAAGATGATGAAAAATATGAGAAACAGGTCTCAACACACGGCATGCCTTTGTCAAAAGCCGGGGCTTCTTTCGACAAAACTATAGAAAACCTGGGAGGAAATGCTGATGATCCTTTTGAGGTTCCTGAAATCATAAAGGAATACTATAAAGAGATCATACAGAAGAAGATCACAGCGGCTGAGGAAAGGAAAGCTGAAGAGAAAAAATGGAGAAGCAAGAATCCTGACCTGGCTGAAAAATTTGAAAGCTTCTTCACGCGTCAAATACCTGAAATTGATTATGATGGAATAGAAATGGGTGAAGGAATAGCTACAAGGGCGGCATCAAAAGCAGTTCTGGCTGTTTATGCTGATCAGGTAGAAAATATGATCGTAGCATCTGCTGACCTGTCCAACAGTGACAATACAGACGGATTCCTCAAGAAAACCAAACCTTTCAAAAAAGGGGATTTTTCAGGATCATTCCTTCAGGTAGGTGTATCAGAACTTACTATGGGTGCTATTGCAAATGGAATGGCATTGCATGGAGGTGTTATTCCAGTTTGCGGGACCTTTTTTGTCTTCTCCGATTACATGAAACCAGCTGTACGGCTGGCCGCCTTAATGAAACTACCTGTAAAATATGTCTGGACCCATGACGCATTCCGGGTGGGTGAAGATGGACCTACACATCAGCCGGTTGAGCAGGAAGCGCAGGCCAGGTTACTGGAACAGTTGAAAAACCATGCAGGAGAGCCCAGCCTTCTGGTCTTGAGACCTGCAGATGCTAAAGAAACCGCCGTATGCTGGAAAATTGCTTTAGAAAATGTAGAAACACCAACTGCCTTATTGCTTTCAAGGCAAGGCATACCCGATCTGCCTGCAATTGGATCTTCAAGATTTGAGGATGCACTTGAAGCTTCAAAGGGAGCATATATTGTTCAGGATACTACAGGCACACCTGATGTAATACTTGTCGGAAATGGATCGGAAGTAGCCACTTTAATTGATGGAGCAGAGAAATTGAAAAGTAAAGAATCCTTAAATGTCAGGGTGGTATCAGCTCCATCGGAAGGACTGTTCCGCATTCAGTCAGAAGAATACCAGGAAAAAGTTCTGCCATTGAATATCCCGACATTTGGCTTGACCGCCGGCTTGCCGGTTACATTAAATGGACTGGTAGGACCTAAAGGAAAGGTGTTCGGGCTTGATCATTTTGGCTATTCAGCACCTTATAAGGTATTGGACGAGAAATTTGGTTTCACTGGAGACAATGTTTGTGAACAAGTCAAGGCCTATTTAAAGGAATATTGATTTTATTTCCTGGAGAAACATTTCACAAGTCTTTACTTATACACTCAGGCGATTAGATCCACATGCATTTTCTCAATAATCCATAACCATGGAAAATTATCATATAGCTGTATTTGACATCGGGAAAACGAATAAGAAACTGCTCATTTATGATCCTGATTTGAATATCCTTAAAATTGAAAGGATCAAGATCGAGGAATTTTCAGATCAATCCTTTAGCCATGATGATATTCCGAAAATTGAAAATTGGATAATCACGAGTTTGAAAAACAATGCCTCAGTCTTTAATATAAAAGTAATATCAATATCGGCCCATGGGGCAACTTTCACATGTATAAATGATAAAGGAGAACTTGCCATTCCGGAACTATCATATACCACAGATCCCGGGGAGGCGTTTCATGAAATATTCTTTGAGGAAATGGGAAGCAGAAAATCATTGCAGAATGATACCTGTACCCCTGACTTTAATGTCCTTCTAAATGTTGCTAAAGGGATTAAATTTGTACAGAATATATTCAAAGATCAATTTCGTCATGTAAAATACATTTTGAATCTCCCGCAGCATTTCAGCTTTAAACTTACAGGAAAAGCCTCAGCGGATCCTACTTATATAGGTTGCCATACATATTTATGGAATTTCAGGGAAAACAAGTGGTCAAGTGTAGTAGATAAACTCAATATCCGGTCAAAACTACCTGAGATCCTGCTTAAACCCTGGGATGTAGTTGGTACCATAAGTGAACAGGTAGCCAATGAAACGGGACTCTCAGCTGACACCCTTGTTACGACCGGCATTCATGATTCAAATGCATCCTTACTGCCCCATATAATCTCATCTGATGGACAAGACTTTATTTTGAATTCAACGGGTACATGGTGTGTGATCATGCATGAAAGGGAGAAGGTCCATTTCAATGCAGATGAACTAGGCAAAGTTGTATTTTATAACCTCAGCGCGTTTAATTCACCTATTAAAACGGCAATTTTTATGGGAGGGCTTGAATTTGAAGCTTATGATAGCTTGTTCAATGGGCAGGCCAATGAAAATTGCATTTTTGATCCGGAATTGTATCAGGAGATCATTTCTCAGAAGAGCTGTTTTATCTTACCCGGGATCACCAGAGGAACCGGTCAGTTTCCTCATTCCAGTCCAAGAGTGATTGAGAATGGCAAAGCCTATAATTATGAAGATATAAAAGCAGGCAGTGTAGTCCCTAAGTGTTTTGAGGACGCACGAACAGCATACGCTGTTTTAAACCTATCACTTGCTATTCAGACAAAAGTTTCTTTAGACCGTGTGGATATGCAAAATGGACTTCCAATTTATACTGAGGGAGGTTTTTCAAATAACGAAGCCTATAATATATTGGTGGGTGGATTTTATCCGGATTCAGATGTTTTTCTGACCAGCCTGAAAGAAGCCACCTCCTTTGGGGCGGCATTAATGGGTAAGGCGGCAGCTGAGGGAAAACACCCCAAAGACTTCAAGAATTTATTGGAAATCGAAAAAATTCCAGTTAAAAAGTATAGATTTGAAGGCCTCGAAGAATATACCAAGGAATTTCTCCGTTTGATTGAGTAATACTATTTGGTTTATTATTTTGCAGGAATCCTAAACTAAACTCTGGCAATAATAGTTTCTATAAGGAATAACAATCTATATAAATAAAAATCATCTAATTCAAAAAATCAAACAAAATGAAAAATTTCAATATTCTATCAGCTATTATACTTGTTTCTATGTTTATCTTCAACGGCTGTTCCAACAGATCTACCGAATTGCAGGTAAGCATAGATGAATTGAGTGCAGAAAATGCAGACCTGGATCGTCTGGTCAGCGATTTGCAAACTCATTTGGATGAATCAACCGATAAATACGATCAACTCTCAGGGGAATATCAGACCCTGAAGAACTCAACAAAACCAGTAACCAAGAAAACAACTGCCGAAGAAAAAGAATTGATCGGGTTGGTTAAGGAATTGAATTCAGCCTTTAGTAATATATTGGTTACAAAGGACGTTCAAACTGTCTTAAGTCTTTTCAACGAAGAATTTATTTCAAATGTAGTTATGGTTAGCCTTTATGACATTGTGAATGTTCGAAGAGGGGATGCTGTCACTTATCCGCAACAATTGGAGCATATTCTGCTTAATAATGATAAGATACAATATATAGAAGTATCCTTAGCTGAAATATATCATATTGAAGTCCGGAATAATGATCTTGGTATTATTTATTTCGAAGATGACCTGACCATACTTACTAATGAAAGTAAAAAAGTCACATCAAGGGTATTAATTCAGATTGTAGCCAAAAAATTTGAAGAAGGCTGGAAGATTGGAAATTATACTTCGGTCAACATGGCCCAATACCAGGAAAATATATAAATTATGGGCGCCTCAGGGCGCCTTTTTTATTTGTATTTAATGATTGCAGGCCTCTCCGTAAGGGTAGATTTTATCTCCCTGCAATTGAATTTTCCCTCTTTGCAACATGAAATCCACCATGCCGTTGATCTCGAATTCACTTTCCGAACAGCTGGTAAAACTAATATCGTCTCCAAAGTTATCTATAACTTCCTGCTTCAATTCATCAATAGTGAATATCTTATCACTATTATAAATTATGTTTAATACTTCGTGTATGTGTAATAAGCCCATTTGTATACATTTTGACACAAAGATGCTTTTATAAAGTTTTTATATTTATGATCTTGATCATGTACTTGAAAAATTAATCCAGCACTTCATTGATTGCTTCCGCCAGGCGTTGAATCCCAGTTTCTATCATTTTTTCATCTACAGAGGAGAAATTCAACCTTAAATTGTTGGTGTTTTTTATATCATAGGTATAGAAAGGGTTCCCAGGTTCGAAGGCCACTTTGTTTTTTATGGCTACATCAAACAATTCAATAGAAGAAATGCCTTCCGGTAATGTAACCCATAAGAACATCCCTCCCTCTGGTTCGGTATACCCTACCCCTTCCGGAAAATTTTTCCTGATGGCATTGATCATAGCGTTTCGCTGACTGCCATACCTCTTGCAAATGAGTTGTATATGAGCATCAAAATTATAATCAGCTACGTATTGAGCAATAATACGCTGGCATAAATAGTTGGTATGCAGGTCAGACGCCTGCTTGGCAATGATCAATTTATCCAGAATTTCCTCCGGAGCTACGATCCAACCAATCCTGAAGGAAGGTACAACTGTCTTCGAAAATGATCCCAGAAGAATTGTCTTTTCAGGAATTATGGTTTTGAAGCTGGGCTGATCTTTACCGAAAAACCTTAAGTCACCATATGGGTCATCTTCTATCAAATATAATTGCTGATCTTTTAGAAGATCACCAATTGATTGTCTTCTTTTATATGAATAAGATATTCCGGTGGGATTCTGAAAGTTTGGGACAGTATACATGAGTTTACACTTGTTGGCTGCCAGCTGTTGCTCCAATTCATCTACCTTCATGCCTTCATCATCCATTTTTACCGGACAGAAATTTGCCCGATGGACCGAAAATGCCTGGATAGCCCCCAGATAACCAGGTTCCTCAATAATCATATTATCGCGTTCATTCAAAAAGGTTTTTCCAAGTACATCAAGACCTTGCTGAGATCCGGTAGTGATCAAAATATTCTCTTCAGATACCTCTATTCCCTTATTTTTATACCTGTTCGCTATAATCCGTCTTAGCTCGAAAAAGCCTTCAGAATTGGTATATTGAAGCACTTCCCTGCCAGCTTCCTCGTACACCTTAATAGTAGAGTTCTTCAGCTCCTCAACCGGAAAGAGATCCCTGTTAGGTAGACCTCCGGCAAAGGAAATGATCTCTTTGTCGAGTGTCACCTTCAGGATCTCCCTGATAAAAGATCTGGGGACGTCGGAAATCCGGTCAGAAAATATATTTTCCATTCATTAAATATTAAACCAGTTAATTCTTAGAACCATCGAATTCAAATATTATATCTTTTTAAAAAAGCCAGATGCCCTCCAGTTTTCATTTTCTGATACCAAGATACTTACCATTAAAGCGTTCTCAATCCAGCTCCAGAGTATGGCATCTTCTATAGAATTTGAAACTACAGCTTCCCTTTTTTTGCTCCAGCAACCCTTAGTCACTTCAATGGTATTTCGAGTATAGCCTTTTTACTGTGGCTGAAATCCCTGGAGTTCTATCTATCATCAGGTTACAGGAATCAAAATTAAGACAATTAAAAGTTATTTCATCCCTCCTTGTCTAAATTTAAATTCAAACTGAATACTAGCCTGCATTTTCATAGGCCTTCTGCAGCCAGGAAATAAGTTGATCGTCAATGTCTCCAACTTCAGCTGCTCTTACCCTGTGAGAACACATGGCATTGAAACTTCCAGAAGCTTCCAACCTGTCTGTTACATCAAAACCCTTCAGGTTGATGCCTACATCTATACGCGTTTTTGTTGACGGCTGGACCAATGCAAACTGTTTCTTTCGCCGGAGACTCACATAGGCCCGTTTCGGAGCAATTTCAACATCGCTGCCAAATTTTTTCACCTCTTCAATCAACTTTGCATACATAGGATATAAAGACTCCTTGCCTCTGTATTGATCATTTATGAGACTATCCGTACTTTCTGCTGAAGCTGAATCAGTGCCTCTCGCTTTTAAAGATACTTGATTGGCGTATCCGTAGGTAAATCCATGTTCCGTTTTAAGGAATTTTATAATCTCACCATGTTTTTCAATACCGGCTTTTTTTACGACTTCAATCCATTCCTCAAGAGATTTCCCGTACTTCTCTTTCAGGTTCTTATTCATTGTATCTTCCATAATAATATATTTTGGACCTCAAATAAACATTTTTAAGCCATTTCAATTAAGGCAAAGCTTGAAAATTAGGAAAACCATACCTTACTTCAAAAGATTTGGAAAAATTTATTGGCGTGGATCAGATCCACTTTATGTGAAATATAATTTATTCAGCCGGTCCGATCAGTTCGACAAAATTGCCATCCGGATCCTGAACCAATACAAACTGTCGTCCATCTTCAAGGAATGTAGGTGTTTCTTCAATAAGCTCCACATTATGTTCTTTTATCCTTTCCAGGAAAGGCTTCATGGATTTTACAAATATGGTAACATACTGTATGCCAATATCATCCTGAATATATTTTTGTGGTGGATGAGTTGCTTCCTTTCCAAAACTCATCAATTTCCATTCTGCCGCTTCCGGATCGTCTTTTAATTTCAGAACCGTAACATCGAATGGCACACCCCCTGACAATCCAGATTTCGCAGCAAAAGCTTCATCTACTGAGAATCCTCCTGTCTTTGTCATACCGATAACTTTTGTATAAAAGTCAATGGCTTTCTGAAGATCAGAAGTGATCACACCAATCTGAATTGATCCCAATGGAAACTCACTCGCATCCTCAACGATTTCTGGTTCCTGTGTATCAAATGATTTTTGAGGCTCTGAACAATTTGATAAGAATATGGCCAATATCAGACCAGGAAATAAAACTGAAAAATAGTTCCTTATAATTTTCATGATAAAAATTTTATGTGAAAATAAAAAAATCCTAATGGATGAAAGCATCCTTTATATTCTGAAGTTTGGCATTAAAAAGTTTTTCGGTTAAATGATTCAATTGCTTTTCATCTCCCTGGATATGATAGGTTTGATGAATATGGGTTATTTGCTCACCTGGCTGCAATTCCGAAACAGGAGACGATGTTTCAAGTTCATAAAAAGGTCCTAAGGGATCCGTATCAGGATCTGGTTTGCCGTCATTGTAAGAGTTAATTACGTCACCATGGTAAGGATCATTCATAATCTCCCACATGGCCTTAACATATTCCGATTCTTCCTCAGGTTTATTGTATTTAACAATGGTTAATACTTTCTGGTCGGGATCATAGCTTCCAAGAATGTCCTTTGCACGCATCCAGTTGAGTCCAATCTTGCTTCTATGTTTCCCATCCCCTTTAAAATACACTACACCACGGCTTGATTTAAGACGATTGGTCGGAACTTGACCGAAATAGCTGTCATTGACCACTTCTCCTAATGATCCAATTCCTCCCTGGTAATATGGCAACACAATTACCACATTCTCACCAGGGTTATACATTCCTAAGATCCATAATGACATAAGTCCTTTTTCCTTGCTCCAGGCAACTGTATCAATATTTTCAAGCAGGTTTTTAGACTGAAAGCCAACCGCGCTGCAGTTTTCAAGAGTTTCAAGGCCTAGATTTTCTATTATTTCTTCTTCTGAAAAAATACTAACCTCCCGGTCAATCCTGACTTTAAAATTCGTATTGGAGTAATTCGAGATGGAGAAGTCTGCTATCAAATTTACAGACTGATCAGACTTCGACGCAACTTTAAAAGGTATCCTGTCCACCTGAGGAGGAACAAACCAATTGTCCAGATCGAAAGGCCCTCCGGGTTTATGATATAGAGAAAACTGTCCGCCTTCAGGACCAAGCCAGAAACGATCTTCCCCTCCATAGGCATTGAAACGTTCATTTACTTCTTCGGATTCAATCAGATCATAATTTATCCAGCCAAATCCAGGTGCATCCTCACCTTTCAGTGTACTAGTCATGATCCTGCCCTGATACTGGGGAATAACGACTATCTGACCTTGCCCACCGGGTGCTTTTAATACGAACGCGTCGGTGTACTTCTGAAGGAATTCAATATCGTCTTTAAATGATTTTACCATTTTTTCACTTATCATTTTTTGACATCCTGAAAAAAGTATAACAAGACATAACAATAGTAATCTGCAATTTCTCATATTTATTTTTAATAATCATAATAATCTTTTACTTATATACCGGCCGGTAGGTATTGCAGGCTCTGTAATCCGATCCTTCCGGATCCATTCCAAATGCATTCCATGCACTAGGCCTGAATATCTGTTCATCAGGCACATTATGCATGCAAACAGGAATTCTCAGCATGGAAGCGAGTGTAATTAATTGTGGACCGAAATGTCCATAACTAAATGCACAATGATTGGCACCCCAGTTTGCCATGACTGAATAAACATCCCTGAAAGGACCTTTTCCTGTAAGCCGGGGTGCAAACCACGTAGTAGGCCATGAAGGATTAGTTCTAACATCCAGTGTTTTATGAACTTCTTCCGGCAAGTCTACAGTATAACCCTCTGCAATTTGTAATGCAGGGCCCAATCCCTTTATTATGTTAATCCGTGCCATAGTGACCGGCATATTTCCAACTGTCAAGAATGTAGAAGAGAACCCCCCGCCTCTGAAATATTCAGTAATTGCAGGTCCCCAGGTGGTGTTTTTCAAACAGGCATCTGCTTCCTCCTCGGATATTTCCCAATACGGCTTCATGACAGGTTTACCATCAACCTGCTGCCTTCCGGTACCATCCAGGCTTGCCGATCCGGAGTTTATCAAATGTATGATCCCATGTTGTGCAAGGCCTTCAAGCGCGTATCCTGTAACCCGTTTTACTGAGTCGGGACTCCAATAGGTTCTTACATCACAAAATACCTGTGCACTATCATTCAAAAGATGCCCGAAAAGCATAGTTGCCCCATTTAGTGAATCATTTTCCGTGGCAACCATGAAAGGTTGTCTTATTCCGTTCCAGTCAAAAGAACTATTCAATATGGCTTCTGTAAAATCACCATTTGGGAAATGATCTGTCCACTGCCTTTGTCCCTGGAAGCCTGAGATTAAAGCATTATGCCCCAGAGCTTCCTCTCCATGACCCAGGTCGGCCAGTTTCTTATTCCCAATCATAAGGTCCCTGGCAATTAAGGTCATTTTCACAATCCATTCCCATTCTTCATCTTTCCTTGACCTGGACTTCTGTCGTGCAGGCGGATTATAATCAATCCCCTCCTTGCAATTATTCTTAACCCATGTCAAAGCCTTATTATATTCATCCGGATCAAATATATCTCTTTCAATCCGCCTGGTAAATTCCGTCATATCAACAGTCTCCGTTCTCATGCCAAGATAGTCCTGGAAGAAATCCTGGTCAACGACTGAACCAGCGATCCCCATTGATACCGATCCCATAGACAGGTAACTTTTCCCTTTCATGGTTGCCACGGCCAGCCCGGCCTTAACAAAGGACAGTATTTTAGCCTGAACATCAGAAGGAATACTTTGATCGTTACTTTCCTGTACCTCCTGGCCATAAATGCTAAAGGTTGGGAGCCCTTTCTGACTGTATCCTGCCAGGGCAGCTGCCAAATAAACTGCACCAGGCCTTTCAGTACCATTAAATCCCCATATGGCTTTTGGGATATGCGGATCCATATCTATAGTCTCCGTACCATAACACCAACAAGGTGTGACAGTTAGTGAAACGCCAACGCCTTCCCTCCTGAATTTCTCTGCGGTCATGGCCGATTCAGCTACACCTCCTATGGTGGTATCGGCTATCACAACCTCCAATTCACCGCCATCAGCATGCCTGATGTTATTCCTTAAAAAATCAGCCACATTTCTAGCCATTGTCATGGTCTGGTTTTCAAGTGATTCACGAACACCGTCAAGCCTTCCATCTATGGTAGGTCGTATGCCAATTTTAGGGAGATCGCCACATAACCTGTTTCCTGTAATAGTATTACCCATATTTTAAAAAACTTTAATAAAAAAAATTTGATTATGTATATAAAAGTTCTGTCTATGAATGGCAATCCTTCAAGCATAAAAATGCATATCTATCCCAGGATTACAACTTTCACTTCTTGAAATAAGCCCTCAATATACTAAAAAAAACGGAGAATAATTAGGGTTGTTTATTCAATAATGGCCGGAATTATTCGATAAACACATGTATGGCATCCGCTACTTTCTCAGCAAGCAATTGGCATCCAAAATTGGTAAAATGAACGCCGTCCTCCTGCATGATTTTGCCCTTCTCCCCTTCCACAACAAATTTATACAAGTCATTCACTGGTACACCCAGTCGATTTACCAAATCGACGCTCAATTCATTGTACCGGATCACATCTTCATTATACCTGCTGAAGTCATTGGATTCCTTATGCGCAGCATTTGCGTTTTCCTCATCTACCGGTGTGGTGGTAGCCCATATTACCCTGCATTCCGGCCAGCAGTAATGAATGTATTTTATAATACGCTCAACATTTTCAATGTATAACTCTTCCGATACCAGTTTTCTTCTGCTGTTATAGGGTATATTTTTAATATCATGTAAGCCAGAATTAAGATGAATGATATCAGCGGGTTTATTTTTAATCCATCTTGGAGCATTGGCCAGAAGATTGACAGTATGCTGAGTGTTCCCTTCAGGCCCCCATAGATTATTACCCTCCGGCAGATAAAGTCCTACATAGGGTTGGTAGCCTTTACGAATGGAATCCCCCAGCAAGGTAATATTTTTCCCTTTCCATCCCACAGATATGGCTGTTGAACTGAGGAACCCAAGGGCAATTGTTCCTGAGTATTTCAAAAAAGTGCGGCGGTTGCTATTTAATGGCGACATACTACTCAATATAATTTGCAACAATTTAATGTATTTTTGGGAGAATTGTTTAAAAGGATCCATCTGAAGAATACGTGCATATAATAAGAATCATATTTACAAGGCCGAAAATCTTTAAAATTTCGTATAAGAAGTTTTCTGTCTTTTTTTCTCTTTTCGTAATAGCAGCCATAAACACGTATGGTCAACTTAGTGGTTTAGTTGTTGACATGAGTAACCGGTCACCGCTTCCCGGAGCAAATATTATGCTGAATGACTCTATAACGGCAGTTACAGATATAAATGGCAACTTCAGTATTGAACCAAAAATCTACCCGCTTACCCTCTCAGCCTCCTATATTGGATATGAGCCGGCTTCAATTCAGCTGGACAAGGCCATGGGGAATATAACGATTGAATTAAAAGCATCAAATTACATGCTTGGAGAAGTCGTTATATCAGCTTATGATGGGAGGCAAAGGATAATTGAGAGTCCGGGAAGTATAGCTATGCTGCCACAAAAAGAAATGAAGATCGACAATGATATATATTTCATCCCTTCACTTAACAGGGTTACTGGCATATATGCCCATTCAGGGACCTATAATACAAACAGGATAACCATTCGTGGTATAGGATCCCGGTCATTATTTATTACTTCCAAGATAAGGGCCTATTATGACAATATCCCACTAACTACCGGTGACGGAGAAACTACAGTCGAGGATGTTGATCCTAATATAATAGACAGAATGGAAGTGATAAAAGGACCATCCTCAAGTTTGTACGGGGCGGGTCTTGGAGGAACTTTGCTGATACGCTCTGAATCTCCTACAAGTCAGGAAAAATATCTGAAATACAGTATTACAGGAGGCTCTTTTGGTTATTTTAAAAATGATCTGTCATTTGCGTATGGAAATGAAAAGAATCGCCTGGCTGTGGTTGTTAATAAGATCAATAGTGATGGGTACCGTGAAAACAACCAATATGACCGCTTTACCACAAGCATACATTATAAATCGTATCTCACGGAGAAAACAACTCTGAATTTCCTGAGTACCTTCATCAGTCTGGATGCCCAGATCCCATCGTCGCTGAACAGGGCTACTTATGAGACCAATCCTGAAGCAGCCGCTCCAAACTGGGCAGCGGCTGAGGGATTTGAAGATAACCGGAAATTTATTTCAGGGCTGGGGATAAATCATATTTTTAATAAAAAATCAAGCATTGATGCCAGCGTATTCTATACCTGGAGGGATTTATATGAAAGAAGACCATTTAACATTCTTGAAGATAATGTTAATGCAACAGGTACCCGTATAAATTATGAGTACAAGAACATGTGGAATAATTACAGGCTTAGCCTTGTGGCAGGGGGAGAATATTTTATTGATTTTTATGAATGGCAAACCTATGAAAACGATGATAATGAAAAGGGGGACCTGCTTAGTGACAATAAGGAATCCCGGGAAAACATCAATGGATTTGTAAAGGCCGATCTGCAATTTCCTTTTAAAACATTTCTCACCATAGGGGTGAATATAAATAACACAAACTATGATTATCGTAGTTTATATGCCAGCGACGGATCCGACAATTCCGGGGATTATAGTTTCGGCACAACGATTTCACCTAGAATTGCCATTTCACACCCCATAACTTCAAACATCTTTATATATGGTAACATAAGTCATGGATTCAGCCCTCCCTCTTTAGCGGAGACCCTAACTCCATCCGGCTCAATCAATCCGGAGATCAAACCTGAGAATGGCATTAATTATGAAGCTGGCACAAAGGGGATGATCTTTAAAAACAAATTGTTTTATGACCTTGCTTTCTTTTCAATGCATATTAACGACCTGATAGTAGCCCAGAGGGTTGGCGAAGATGAATTTATAGGAATAAATGCCGGAAAGACCGTTAACAATGGCCTGGAACTATCTATTAATTACAACTTCCTTCCTGTATCCAATAAGAATTCTGAATTTACAGGGTATATCACCTATACACTTGCAGATTATACTTTTAAGGATTTCGTAGAGGTTGGTAATGATTATTCGGGCAATGAGTTGACCGGGGTTCCAAAAAATGTATTTAATGCCGGATTGGCTTTTAAAGTAAAGGCCGGACTATATGGCAATTTGAATTATCAATTTGTGGATGAAATGCCTATGCGGGATGACAACTCGGTATATTCGGATCCATATCAGCTGGTAAACTTTAAATTAGGTTATATGAAGCATATATCGAATCATTTTGAGATCAATATTCATGGCATAATGAATAATGTATTCAATGAAAAATACGCTTCCATGATATCTGTGAATGCAGCTAGTTTCGGAGGAAATCCTCCAAGGTATTATTATCCAGGGATGCCACGAAATTTCTTCACGGGTGTTGAAGTCAGGTATAATTTTTAAGTATGTGCCAGGGATAATTAAAATCTACAAGCCATTATTGCTCTCCCAACAATTCCGACTGACCTTTGAAGATCTTTATCAACAGGCTATTATCTGAAAAATAGCTCTTGGGATTGTAACTGGAATGCAGGATATACCCATATAGCGGGTGTGAATAAGCCTCAAGTTTCACTTCTTCCGCCAGGTCATTAGCCTGTATCAAAACGCTCAGTGTCGGATTAATCAATGCAGCAGGTTCTACATCATCCACAAAGTCAGATCCATTCATATATCGAAGTCCGGATAAAAATGAAGCAGTCATTGCGGAATCTGCCTGATTATTACCAATATACCATCGGTCGTTTGATTTGTTCAGGATATACGCGGAATCACCCGGATAATTGAAAGTTACCTGCGTGATGGAATCACTTGTAATTTGCAGAAATCTCGAATTCCTGAATCCCTCAGGATCAGAAGGAAAAGATATCCCCATAAAATTGTTGGCAGCATACACTTCTTTATCCTCGAACAGGCGAACGAATGTATGGAACTGTTGTTGTCCATGTACACCAAACCGCCCTAATATCAGATCTAATGTACCGGCATTATTTTCAAATACCTGTACCCTGGTACCAGACGAATCCACCTGATAATCCACCCATTTCTCTGGATCCCTGGTGGCTATCCTGTCTGGTTTTATCATGAGGAGGGCACTTAATGCATTATTTACACTTGTACCAGTGGCATCAACCTTTTTATTTCCAGGTATTGTAACCTTCCACTGGTCATTGTCTTTGCTCACTTCAAAGGAAGATCCTGATTTGGTAATAACAATGCGGTTTACCCTGGAGGTATCTATCACAACAAGTTCTTCCCTGAATGACTTACTCCGCCCTGTATTTTTAAATAACTTAAGCCCGGCATATACCACAACTAGAATTACCAGAACGGCTACCAACCTGATGTTTTTTACACTTCTGAACATAATGCTATAATTAATAATTACCCTGGATCCATTTTTGTTTTTTGGCCGAATACCGTTGTTTCCTGATAAATCCAACGACCAGGATTAATACTATTGGAATAACCACATTCCCATATTTGATCAATGATTTTTCAGTATCTTCCAACTGGTCCAGGGGTCTGTTGGTTACCCCTTTGGTTCTCAGATCAATCAATCCAGTATCGTCCGAAAGCCAGTCTATGGCATTTGTCGCCAGGTTCACGTTATCCTCGTTTACCTGCTGCTGTTGTTGCCCTTCACCATTAAGTGCAAATTGGCCGTTCGGTATCAAGACCAGTTTGGAATGCGTTGTTCCTGCCATAGGGCCTTCTGCTGCAATAGCAATCACCTGCTGACCGTCCCTGAAATCGTTCTCATTCCAGTCTTTATTAATATCAACATATGCCGGTGGACTTATCACTCCGGAATTTTCGGAGGTAAATGCCAGGGGCACAATATTTACAGCTGAATCCTGGGGTGTGAAAGTAATTGAACTTATGAATGGCAGGATCACAGATTCGAGCCCCTGAGAAGCCGGGTGATCGCTGAAATTTGTGATTATGGGAAAATACGGGAATTGTACCTGGGAATTAATCACGAAGGGACCCTGCTGTTGCCTAACTGATACAGCTCCACAATTGGCATCAACAACATAAAAATCGTTCATGGATATGCCTTTCCCAAGGAGCCAGGACTTCAGTCCGATATCGGGCCCTGCCTGAAGATAGGCATTATTGAGATTACCCTGTAAATTGCTGTATGCAATATAAACAGCTCCTCCGGTCGATAAATAATTGTCAATCTTCCGTATATGGCCTTCCGGTATTGTATCTTTTGGATCAATAAGGGCTAAAGTCTTATAATATTTAGGGATTTCAGCTGTATCGGTGATGGCATATGGCTCGATATCGTATAATATGGATAGCTGCTGAAGCAACTGGATCGAGGCATTGGGCGATGGCTCTCCATGTCCCTGAATAAATGCGACCTTGGGTTTATCGACGAGAGAAAGCTTTTTTATCGCTGTCGTCAGGCTGTATTCCATTCCTGAACCTGGCTGTATGACCGGGACTACTTCCTGTTTATCGCCCATTTGCATGATCACGCCCATATATGCACGCATCTGTTTCACCTGGTCTCTTTCACGCACATTCACCATAATTGGACTAATTCCAGCCTGCTGCGCTTTCATTTCATCCTCTTCGCTTTTATTCGGGTTGATGAATTCATATACAATATTCCCATTAGACCTGTTTTCATATTCAATCAGGAGGTCAACAAAATCCTTCCTGCTTTTAATTAACTGGGATGGCAGGTCTTCAGAATAATAAGCTGTAACGGTGATCACATCATTTAATTCTTCCAATAGATCCTTGGTAGCTTTACTGAGAGTATACTGCTTGTCAGAGGTAAAGTCGAGTCTGAAAAACATTTGCTCAGAGATAAGGTTGACAACCAGAATTATGGTCAGAAAAATTAATAGTTGAGTTATTACATTTCTTCTCTTCATCTTTTCGATCATTTAAATCATTAGTGTTGCCAGTTCCTTTTTGAGAGCATGGTTTCCGACAATAGTAAACCTGCAATTATAAAAGATAAATAGTACAACAGGTCCCTGGAATCTATTACCCCTCTGGATAAGGATTCATAATGGGTTCTGGAACTTAGAAAATCAAAAACTCCTCCGAGAGTCCCGGTAAAGCTCGTAGCCATCACATCAAAAAGGATCTGAAAGAAGATCCCGATAAACAAGGCCACCAAAAATGCCACAATCTGGTTGTTTGTCAGACTGCTGGCAAATAAGCCGATGCTTATGTACATGGAACTCATCAGGATCAGGCCAAAATACCCCCCTAAAGTAGCTCCATGATCGATATTTCCTAAAGTAGCTACCGTAATATAATACGGGAGCGTACATGCCAGTGCTATAATAATCAGGATCAGGTTTGCAAGAAATTTGCCAACAACAATCTCCCGGTCACTAACTGCTTTAGTGCTTAATAATTCAATGGTTCCTGACTTGTTTTCTTCAGCCAATGATCTCATAGTAATTGCAGGGATAAAGAAAAACAAGGTCCAATAAGATATCCCAAAAAATACCTGAAGGCTTGCCTGGTTGATCAAAAAGATCGAACTTCCAAACAACCAGGTAAAGAATCCGCTCATGCCCAGGAATAGGATGATCATAACATAAGCTATGAGCGAATCGAAATACGATGCAAGTTCTCTATTTGCTATAATCCAGATTTTTTTCATTTCTCTTTCTTATTAATTGGTTACTTCCCTGAATACATCTTCCAGCTTGGTTTCTATACCTGTCATTTCAAGCAGATACCATTTGTTCTTTACACACAGGTCAAATATATCCTTGCGTGAAGACAATTCCGGTTTGCTTTGAACAAGATAAAATCCGGTTCTATACTCCTCTTCATTCACTTTTTCTACTGATGCAAGCCCTAACAGTGCCTTTTTTACCTTGGCCATATCTCCTTCTATATTCACTGAAACCAGCTCTTGCCCCTGGGCCTGTTGCCTGAGTGTATCAGAAGTGCCATCGGCCACGATCTTCCCCCGGTTGATAATCAGGATCCTGTCACAGGTAGCTTCAACTTCCGAAAGAATATGGGAACTTAGTATAACCGTTTTTTCCTTTCCCAGTTCCTTGATCAGGTTCCGGATCTCCACGATCTGATTTGGGTCGAGCCCGGAGGTAGGTTCATCCATGATCAGAACTTCAGGGTCATGAATCATAGCCTGTGCAAGGCCTACCCTCTGCCTGAAGCCTTTCGATAGTTCAATAATCTTCTTATGTCTTTCGAGATTTAAACCACAGACATCCACCATTTCCCTGACTCTTGGATTTACTTCTTCTTTGGAGACACCCTGAATTTCAGCACAGAATTTCAGGTAATCTATGATGGCCATATCGGTATATAAAGGATTGTTCTCAGGGAGATACCCGATCCGCTTTTTTATCTCTTCCGGATGTTCATCGGCCTGGAATCCTTCCACCGTAATTTTCCCGTCTGTCGGAGCCATGTAACAGGTAACCATTCTCATGGTGGTACTTTTACCTGCACCATTAGGTCCGAGGAAACCAACGACTTCTCCAGGCTTTACATCAAAGGAGATATCATCGACAGCCTTCTGGTCGCCATATTTCTTTGTTAGATTCTCAACAACTATTGAAGCCATATTATTTTAATTTTCCGGTCGCAAAATTGCTTACTGATATGGACAAAATCAACCTTTTTTAATAGGTTTTAATATTTTTTAAGAAAAAAATATATATGAAAATCATTTTTATTTGCCGGAAGTCTAGATTTATGGAGTTGAAAACAGGTCGATATCCCATACCAAGGGCAGGAAGTATCTCATGGCAAAGACAATAATGATCACTGAAATTACATTCATCCAGAATCCGGTTTTAACCATATCTGATATTTTAATATATCCCGAACTGAATACAATAGCATTTGGTGGTGTAGCAACGGGCAGCATGAAAGCACAACTGGCAGCAAGGCAGGATGATATCATCAATCCATAAGGATGGAAACCCAGGGCCGCTGATATCGAAGCCATAATGGGTAGCAATATGGAAGCTGTGGCAACATTCGATGTGATTTCGGTCAGGAAATTTACGGTCGCAGTAACCACCAGGAGAATGATCAGGTATTGTGTACCGCTGATGTATTGGATCTCATTTCCGATCCAGGCTGCTAATCCTGTTTTACTAAATCCAGCTGCAATGGCCAATCCTCCACCAAAAAGCAACAAGATTCCCCAGGGTAACTTTCTGGCAGTCGGCCAGTCCAGTATCCTGTCATTATCCCTTGCAGGGATTAAGAATAGAACAAGGGCACCTGTTATGGCTATGATCGTATCGTCAATAGCTGGAATAATATGGGCAAGTATGAAGGACCTGGTGATCCAGGCCAATGCGGTTAAGCCAAAGACGATTATGATCCTTTTCTCTTCTGTTTTCATTACACCCAGCTTGCGCAATTCGTTATTAATGGTATCTGATACGTGCGAGAAACGTTGGAAAGCCGGTTTGAATGCGATCATGGTGAGGTATAGCCAACAAATCAACAACAAAATCATTGAAAGCGGTAAACCGAATTTCATCCATTCCGAAAAGGACACTTCAGCATTATAATATTCTTTAGCGACCGCTGAGAATATAGCATTGGTAGGGGTACCTATCAATGTGGCCATACCTCCGATCGAAGCGGCATAAGCAATACCCAGCATCAGGGCCAATCCAAATTTCCGTTCTTCGGCTTTTGCTTTTTCTCCGGCCTCAAGGCTGAAAAATTCGCCAAACTGACGAGCTACCGCTAAAGCTATAGGAAGCATCATCATGGTAGTGGCAGTATTCGAGATCCACATCGAAAGCAAAGCGGTTGAGATCATAAATCCAAATATGATGCTTCTTATATTGGTTCCTACAAACTTGATAATAGTAAGCGCAATGCGTTTATGCAGGCTCCATTTCTCCATGGCCAAGGCAATCATAAATCCTCCCATGTATAGGAATATCATTTTATGCCCGTAAGAATTTGTAGTGTCTGCTATGGATAAAGCCCCCGTAATAGGAAATAATACAATAGGTAAAAGTGAAGTCGCCGGGATGGGTATGGCCTCGGTGATCCACCACGTAGCTATCCATAAGGTACTGGCAAGGATGGCCACACCTTCCTGAGACAATCCTTTAGGATCAAGAAAAATGAATACAAATCCAAAAAGTAAAGGTCCTAAGATCAGACCTATTAGTTTTCGCTTATTGAAATCAGTAAATGTCATTTGAAAAAAGCTACCTTAAGCAATCAAATTTTTTCTTGATTTGCAAATTATCAGCTATTTTAACCTTAATTTTCGGACATAATCTTCCAGATCCGGTATAAATTGTGGATATGAATAATGAATATTTCAATTTTCAAAAATATATTTTATGAATAGGTCTACTGTCAACCAGGTCATAAAAGAGGCCATCTCAATGTTTAGTAATAATGGCTGGCATCTGCCCCCTGAGCCAAAGTGGGATGTCACAGACTTTGGATTAAATGATTTCAGTTCATTTGGGTTGGTATTGGTAAACCTGGCTGAAGAAGCAGAATATTGTGAAAAACTCATGTATGCTAAAAAAGGTATGACTACTCCTTGCCATGCGCATAAAATGAAGAAAGAAGATATTATTGTACGAAATGGCAAACTGGCCATACAGATCTGGAAAGGAAGACCAGGCGAAGATAAAAAAGGTGATCCTTTCGAGATTAAAATTAATGGCCATTTCAACAAAATCTATTCCGGGGATATATTAAAGCTGTCAGCCGGTGAAAGGGTTACCCTGTTCCCTGGCATATATCATGAGTTCTGCCCACTATCCGAGGAATGCATCATTGGAGAAGTGTCTTCGGCAAATGATGATGAACATGACAATTATTTTATAAATGAAAATATTGGCAGGTTTTCTGAAATTATAGAGGATGAACCGCCTATTGTTAAACTTGTTAATGATCCCGCATGATAGAAAGATATGGAATAGCCTCAGCAGGCAATTGGATACTTGATATTACCAAGATCATCGATGTATACCCGGAGCAGGATACCCTTGCCAACATTTCAGGTCAATCATCCAACAACGGAGGGGCTCCTTATAACATTCTTAAAGATCTTGCAAAACTGCAGGCCTCATTTCCATTATATGGTATCGGACTGGTAGGAGATGATGAAACCGGAAGGCAAATCATAGAAGACTGCAGAAGTCATTCAATAGATACCGGCCAGATTGGATTATCATCTGATGCGGGCACTTCATATACTGATGTAATGTTGGTAAAAGATACTGGACGAAGGACTTTTTATCATTACCGGGGAGCCAATGCTTTATTTGACTTACAGCATATAGATCTTAGCATCCTCAAAGCTAAGATACTTCATCTTGGATACCTCCTGCTTCTGGACAGCCTGGACGATGTAAAAAGTGACGGCCGGACGAATGCATCAGTTTTATTGGAAAAAGCAAGAGCCCTTGGTTTTATGACTTCTGTGGATCTGGTTAGTGAGAACAGCGACAGGTTTAGGAAGATTATCATTTCTTCCCTTCCACATATCGACGTTCTATTTTGCAATGAATATGAAGCCGGTAAACTTACTGATATAAATATCGACACGGGAAACCTGGATCTGGCCAAGGTAAAGGAAATTATAAGCAGGCTTCTGAGCTATGGGGTTAGAGAATGGATCAT
Source organism: uncultured Roseivirgaceae bacterium (assembly GCA_964389805.1). Taxonomy (GTDB): domain Bacteria; phylum Bacteroidota; class Bacteroidia; order Cytophagales; family Cyclobacteriaceae; genus JAGTVG01. The sequence goes on from CAYMFU010000238.1 coordinate 23,622, forward strand.
CCTGCATTTTCCAGAGGGATGTGTTGCAGGGAATCCGCAGGGGGATATTATTATCCATGGTAGCGTTAATATGCCTGGTGAATTAATAATAGGAGCAACAGGAGCCGGAGATGCCTTCGCTGCAGGTACACTTTACGGTCTGCACGAAGACTGGCCGATGGAAAAATGCCTTGAGCTGGGTGTTTGCAGTGCTGCCATGTCCCTGACAGCAGCAGGATGTTCCGAAGGGATACGTTCAAAGGAAAGCTGTATTGATCAGGGGCTGCAGTATGGATACCGTAAATTGAAATAATAGCACTTGTCCCCTTCCGTATTTTTTTGCTAACTTCGTCGATATTCTAATACAGTCAGATGAAAAAAATAAATTTTCAGCAAGATGTGCTCCCACACCTGGTCGCAGTAATCATTTTCCTGGCAGTGGTTGTTATATTCTACCGTCCGGTATTTTTCGAAGGTAAGGCTTTGTCACAACATGATATATTAATGGCCAAAGGACCTTCAAAGGCCCTCGAAGACTTCAGAGAAGAGTCCGGAAGAGAGGGACTGTGGGCATCAAATATTTTTAGCGGTATGCCAGCCTATCTGGTTGGAGTAAATTGGAGTGGCGATTTATTCCGCTATGTATATCACCTGTCATATCTTGACCTGCCCAGCCCTGCGAGACTTTCTTTCCCGGCTATGTTGAGTTTCTACATTCTGTTAATCGCATTTGGTGTAAGACCATATTTTGCTATTGCGGGATCTATCGCCTATGCTTTATCCTCATTTAATATTATAAGTATTATAGCTGGTCATAATTTAAAAGTATTGGCTGTAGCTTATGCTCCACTGGTAATTGCAGGTGTCCACCTGGTCTTTAGCAGAAAAAGAATTGCCGGACTAATACTGACCATAATTGGATTGTACCTTCAGATCAGGGTAAACCATCTTCAGATCACTTATTACCTGATCCTGATTTTAGTGTTTTATGGCATCTTTCAGCTATATAATGCATATAAAACCAAAACACTTCCGTACTTTTTCCAGTCTGTCGGTATTCTGATGATACCATTGGTTCTGGCTGTAGGACTTAATCTTGGAAAATTATGGTCTGTTTACAGTTACTCTAAATATAGTATCCGGGGTCCTTCCGAATTAACTGCAGCAGGACAAGACGCGGAAGGAGGATTATCAAGGGATTATGCATTTAATTACAGCAACGGAATTTTTGAACCGTTAACCCTTATGATTCCCAATATCATGGGTGGCCCAAGTATTCAGGAACTTGACAGAAGTTCCAATACCGGAGAGGCATTGCGTAGAAATAACGTACCGGGAAATCAGGCGGCTGATTTTTTGAAAAATTCAAGGACCTACTGGGGGAAACAACCGTTCACAGGCGGTCCATTTTATGCCGGCGCCACCATCATTTTCCTCTTCATACTGGGTATACTTTTTACAAAAGGACCTGTAAAACATTGGCTGATAACCATCACCATTGTTTCAATAGTCTTAAGCTGGGGAAAGAATTTTTCGTCTTTCAATTATTTCTTATTTGACTTTCTTCCCGGTTACAATAAATTTCGATCGGTTACCTTCATTATAACCATCGCCCTTATCAGTATTCCCTTGTTGGGCTTTATTGGATTAAATAAGCTGATCGATGAACCAGAGCAATCAATAAATCTTAAAAAGCTGTTTACCGCACTTGCGATCGCAGGGGGTTTCTGTATCCTGGTCCTTTTAATGTCAGGTTTCTTCAGTTATCATTCACCGGTCGATGAACAACTCCCGAACTGGCTCGCTGAGGCACTTGTTAAAGACCGGAAAGGACTGCTACTTAGTGATACATTTCGATCCATGGTTTTAATATTGCTTCTCGGGGCTTCCCTTTATTTTTATCTTAAGAAAAAGATCAATGTGACTGTATTGGCGTCAATATTTGTATTATTGATCACATTCGACCTCTGGAATGTAAGCAGAAGATACATTGACATTGATGACTTTGAACGGAATCCGGTTAAAAATTATTTTTCACCAAATGAGGCTAATGCTGAAATATTAAAAGATGACGGGGATTATCGGGTGTTAAACTTCAGGGATGCATTTAATGACGGCAGGACTTCCTATTTTCATCAGTCAATAGGTGGATACCATGGAGCCAAACTGCTAAGGTACCAGAACCTTATTGAAAAACCACTGAGTAATGACATTCAAAATACCATTGCAAAAATCCAGGACAATTCTATGGATTTTGAGAACAGCCATGTTTTGAATATGCTTAATACAAAATATTTTCTTGCAGGAACATCCAGGAACGCAGTTATTAAAAACATCTACAATAATGGGAGTGCCTGGCTAGTCAAAACAGTAAATCATGTGAATTCTCCTGACGAGGAGTATAAACTTATTGCCGAGATTAATACCAAAACTGATGCCGTAGTGGATGTATCAAAATTTAAGGTATCGGCAGAAGATTTTGATGCAAGCGGTCAGATAAAGCTTATATCTAAATCTCCCGACCGGCTCACATATGAGTGCAATAACGATTCAAAATCTTTTGCAGTTTTCTCAGAGATATTCTATCCCGATGGCTGGAAGGCAACCATAAATGGAAGTGAGACAGACATAGTAAGAGTCAATTATGTGCTACGAGGTTTAGAAATACCTGCGGGTAATAATGAAATTGAATTTGTTTACCACCCCAGTGAATATTATACAGGCAACCCGATCATGAAATGGTTTTCAATAGGAACTTATTTGTTAGTCCTGGGACTTATCATTACTGGTTTTACCAGAAAAAAAGGCCAAACCAAGGAATGAGAAAAGTTCTTATCATTAGTTATTACTGGCCACCCGCTGGTGGGATCTCAGTGCACAGATCACTTAAATTTGCTAAGTACCTTAGGAAATTTGGATGGGAACCGGTTGTTTATGTTCCATCAAATGCAAATTATCCATATTATGATGAAGGGAACCTTAAAGATATTCCTGAAAACCTCACCATATTAACACGCCCAATAAAAGAACCTTTTAATATCTTTAAAATACTTTCAGGCAGGGGTAAAAATGAATCCCTGAATAATATTGTGCATGTGAGGACACGCAAGCAATCATTGATCGACAAACTTGGGATATGGATCAGGGGAAATTTATTTATTCCGGACGCCAGATCTTTATGGATAAGGCCATCTGTAAAATACTTATCTTCCTATTTAAAGGCGAATCCTGTCGATGCTATTTTTGCTGACGGGCCTCCCCACACGAACAACGTCATTGCGACGAAATTAAGCAAAAGGTACGGAATCCCCTATTTGGCCGACTTCCAGGATCCCTGGACACAAGTTGATTATTATGAGCTTTTCCCAATCACAAGTTGGGCCGATAAAAAACATAAACGGTTAGAACAGGAAGTGTTCAATCAGGCATCTAAAATTACAATAGCCAGCCCTTCCTGGAAAATAGATCTCGAACAGATCGGCGCGAAAAATGTGGAGGTGCTTTATTGGGGCTTTGATGAGGAAGATTTTGCAGACCTTAAACCAATTGAGAATCCGTATTTCTCCATCGCCCATATTGGGTTGATGGGATTCGACAGAAATCCGGAAGTTTTTTTTAGAGTGCTTGGAGATTTAAAAGAGGAGAATCAGGAATTCAGCAAAGACCTGAAAATTATTCTAGCCGGTCAAATCGATTATAGTGTCAAAAAGTCAATATCTGAATGCAATCTGGATATAAATGTTGAATATCATGGCATTGTGGACAGAATTGCTGCACTAAAAATGGCCAAAGGTTGTTCATTATTGCTTCTCCTGTTAAACAAGGCGAAGAATGCAAAAGGACGACTGCCGGGCAAATTGTATGAATATTTAAGATTACGAAGACCAGTGGTCGCCTTGGGATTTAAAGATAGTGATGCAGAAGAGATCATAAAGAATACCGGATCTGGTGAGAGTTTTGAGTATGATGATTCCTTGAAGATCCGGGATTTCATTTTAAGTTCTTATAATAAATTCAAAAATGAACAACTTCTCCAGACTACAGGAGAGATTGGTTATTACAGTGTGGAGAATCAGACTAAGAGATTGTCTGAATTCTTAAATGGGATAAGCAGATCAGATGATTAAAGGAAAACGTATTTTATGCTATCTGGACAATGATAGAGGCAGGGATGCTGAAATGATGCTTCCTTTGGTATATTTTATAGAAAACGTGTTGGAGTGTACTGTTGAATTTGCATTCGTATGGGACGTCCATGCTATCTACAGAAAGAAACCGGACCTCGTATTGCTCCCAAATGCCATCGGATCACCTTTAAATCACCAAATAGCAAAATATGCAAATGATCAGAAGGTTAAGGTATTTGCCCTTATCTCAGAAGGGAATTTCAGAACAGATGGGACGTTTAACTATTGGGGATATAATAAAGACAAAGAGTTCTATGAAGATTACATTTGTCTGTGGTCTAAAAGAACATATGATTTTTTATCAGAAAAAGAGCCGGATCATATCCAAAAAATGGTGGTGACAGGAGGTATTGGATTCGACAGATATAAGATATATTCTTTTAAAAAAAGAGAGGATTTCCTTAAGGACCGCGGATTACAGCAATTCAAAAAGGTGATAGGATACGCAGGCTGGTCTTTTGGAAAATTATTCAATAAACAGGGCCGCTCAGAGATAAGATATTTACATAAAAATGATCCTAAAAGGATGGATTGGATGAAACAGCAGATGTACCTGGTGGAAGAAATTCTAAAAAAATGCATAGAAGCCAATCAAGACACCTTATTTATTTTTAAGCGGCATCCAAACGAGGCCAATCCTTCAATAGTTGGAGAAGGCATGAATGAAATGCTCAGGCTAAAAGATTACCCAAATGTGATATATGTAAAGGAAGAGGAAAATATACATGACCTGATTAACCTATCGGATTTGTGGATGGCTTTTGAAAGTACCACCACTTTAGAATCCTGGATCATGAGAGAAACGCATCCGACTATTCTGATCAATCCGGACCCAGATTTTAAAAGAGACAAGCTTTATAAAGGATCTATAATTGCACAAGGATATCCTGAGTTGCAGGAAATGATCGATGAATATTATATTTCCGGCACCATTAAACAATTTTTTGAGCTTGACAAGAAAGAAAACAGGTCCAAATTGATAAAAGATACAATTGGCTATGGAGATGGCCTTAACCATGTACGTACAGGTATATATCTTAGTGAAAGTCTGGACAAGGCTGATTCAAAGAAAGCCAGGTTTGTGTTTTCCTTTAATTACTATATGAAATTTCGGTTATTACATATAGTTAAGTATTTTTATATCAGAAAATTGTTTGAAAAATTGCCAAAATTCAAGAAAACAGTCTGGCTTTTTGAGCGATTTGAATTGGATAATATAAATGTTCTGAAACAGCAGTATTGGCCTTTTCTTTCTGATTTTTATTTGAAGAATAGTATTAAGCAGCAATATCAAGATAAAACATTATCTCAAAATTTAAAAAGAAATGATTGACCTCAATGGAAAATCAATCCTTGTAACAGGAGGTACCGGTTCATTCGGACAGAAATTTGTATCCGAGGCTCTTAAAAAATTCCCGGGAATTCATCGTCTCGTTATTTTCTCAAGGGATGAGCTGAAACAATATGAAATGTCGCAGAAGTTCCCAAAATCAAAGTACGATTGTATACGATATTTTATCGGTGATGTGCGGGATCCCAACCGCCTGACACGGGCCTTTGAAGAGATCGACATTGTGGTTCATGCGGCTGCACTTAAACAAGTACCTGCTGCAGAATATAATCCTTTTGAGTTTATTAATACAAACATCATAGGTGCCGAGAATGTAATAAACGCTGCTCTTGATAATAACGTCGAAACAGTTGTTGCGCTATCTACCGACAAGGCCGCGGCTCCTATAAATCTCTATGGGGCGACCAAATTATGTTCAGACAAGCTATTTATAGCCGCTAATAATATCAAAGGCAGCCGTAAATGTAAATTTACTATTGTAAGGTATGGTAATGTGATGGGTTCAAGGGGATCCGTCATTCCTCTATTTTTAAAACAGAGCCTGGAAAACCTGCTTACAGTTACCAATCCCGAGATGACCCGGTTCAATATATCTCTTCAGGAGGGGATCAACATGGTACTTTACGCCATGGAAAAAAGTATGGGTGGAGAGATCTTTGTCTCTAAAATTCCTTCCTATAAAATTATGGATGTGGCTAAAGCCATTGCTCCAGATGCAAAGATCGAAATTACGGGTACCCGGCCAGGAGAGAAGTTACATGAAGAAATGGTTACTACTGCCGACGCACCGAATACAATCGACATAGGCGATCACTATATCATTTTACCTGTGGTCAACAATGTTAAAAAGAAAAAATATCTCGATTATTACAATGGAAAATTAATGCCGGAAGGATTTTCCTACAACTCCGGAAACAACGACAAATGGTTATCAGTAGATGAGATCCGTGAAATGATCAAATTGCATGTGGATCCAAAAATTTAAGATTTCATGAGAAATCATATTCCTTATGGTAAACAAAATATCACACAGGAGGATATCGATGCTGTAGCATCGGTCCTTAAATCTGATTTAATTACGCAAGGACCAGCAGTTGAAGACTTTGAAAAAGCATTCTCTGATTACATAGGCTCGAAATATGCGGTAGCAGTTGCAAATGGAACCGCTGCTTTACATCTGTCGGCCCTGGCGCTCCAGGTTACTACAGGAGATAAAGTTATCACCAGTCCACTAACCTTTGCCGCTTCCGCAAATTGCATCCTGTACTGTGGGGGAAATGTAGAATTTGCGGATATCGATCCAAAAACACTTTGCATCGACTTAAACCAAGTTGAAGATCAGCTCAAGAAAAATACAGCTAATGATATTAAAGGTATTATTCCTGTTGATTTTGCAGGATTCCCGGTTAATACTGAGGATTTAAGGTCTATAACTGACAAATATGGTCTGTGGATCCTTGAAGATGCATGCCACGCCCCTGGGGCCAGCTTTGCTGATTCGAATGACAGACAATGTAAGAGTGGCAATGGGGAGTTTTCTGACCTATCTATATTCTCCTTTCATCCTGTAAAACATATAGCTACAGGTGAAGGAGGAATGATCACAGGAAATGACAATGAAAAGATTAACAGGATAAAAAGGCTCCGAACTCATGGAATTACAAAGGATCCCGATCAGCTCAACCGAAAGGACCAGGGAGGGTGGTATTATGAAATGCAGGACCTGGGATATAATTATAGAATTACAGATTTTCAGTGTGCTCTAGGCAAATCCCAACTAAAAAGGATTGACGAATCTTTAAAGAGGAGACAGGATATTGCGAATCGTTATATAGAAGCATTTTCAGAATATGATTTCATAAAAATGACAAATGTGCCCAAAAATATATCCCATGCCTGGCACCTTTTTGTAATTCAGGTTCCAAGGCGCAGGGACCTGTATGATTATCTTAGAGAAAATGAAATCTATACTCAGGTACATTACATTCCCGTTCATATGCAGCCATATTATAAACAACTAGGATGGAAAGAGGGAGATTTTCCTGTTACAGAAAATTATTATGAACATTGCCTGAGTTTACCAATGTATCAGAGCCTTGAAGATGAAGAACAGGAATATGTCATTGAGAAAATAAAATCATTTTATAATATCTAATGAGAAAAAACCTGGCTATCATTCCAGCCAGAGCTGGATCGAAAAGAATTCATAAAAAGAACATTAAAACTTTTTTAGATAAACCTATCATTGCATATTCAATTCAGGTGGCGAAAGAATCAGGATTGTTTGACGAGATCATGGTATCGACAGATGATAAGGAAATTGCAAAAGTAGCCCAAAGGTATGGTGCCCTTGTTCCTTTTTACAGGAGCAAAGAAAATGCTGATGATTTCGCCACATTGAATGATGTACTTATAGAAACGCTCAAAAAGTATAATGAGCTGAAAAAATCATTCCATTATGTCTGTATGATCTTGCCAACCGCCCCGCTGATCAGATCGACGACCCTTGAAAAGGCCCTCTCAATTTTGATATCTGGAAATTTCGACTCCATCAGGCCCATAGTTAAATTTTCATATCCGATCCAAAGGGCTTTTAGATGTTCTGAGGGAGGTGTGATCGAGATGATCAATCCTGAGCACCAAACTACTAGATCACAGGACCTTGAAAGCACATATCATGATTCCGGACAGTTCTATTGGGTAAATAAAGGCAAATCACTACTTGATGAACATAAAGGTGGAATAATTATCCCTGAAACGGAGGCTCAAGATATTGATAGCGAAGAAGACTGGAACATGGCAGAAATTAAATATAAATTAATTCATAAGATTTGATGATGAATAGCTGTTTCCTGCGGGTGGATGCAAACAAAAAAATCGGATATGGACATTTATCCAGATGCAGGATAATCGCAGATGAATTAATTAAAAATAAGATCAAACCTGTTTTCCTGGTACATGATACCGATGCATCCATCCTGAAGCTTCTTTCCGACCAGAATTATGAATACAGGATTCTTCAAGCAGATGACCCACAGGAAATTATTTCTTGTAAAAATCTATATAAGGCCCAAAAATACCTTTTGATATTCGATACGGATATTGAATTATATTATAATAAGGAAACACAGCATGACCTGATCAGTGCAGGGTTCAAATTGGTCTATTTTACGTTCTGGGATCAATATTTATATTATGCGCACATCATTATAAATCAGAATCCTCTAAGTTTGACCCACCATTATCAAACGGCTGATCATACAAAAAAACTTCTGGGGCCTGATTACATGATCTTTGACAACCAATTTGTTGATGCATCAGGTATTGGTTCTGAACAAGGCAATGCTAAAGCATGGGATTTCTTTTTATCTTTTGGCGGCACGGACATCCCGGATACGACCGCAAAAACAATAAAGGCTCTGGAACTACTCGACATTAATATCCGGTTTTGTAATGTGGTAATTGGCGCATTATACCAGAATGAAAGAAGACTATATGACCTAATAGATAATTGCCCGTTTGAATGTCGTATATTTAAGCAGATTCCTAATATTTCAGATATTATGCAGCAATCAAATATTGCGATCAGCAGTGGTGGTTTAACGCTATGGGAACTGGCTGTGATGAATGTTCCGACAGCCGTCATAAGTTATTCTGATAGAGAAAAAATAACAGCTGACCATTTAGATAATAGAGGCTGGACTTATCACATGGGTTCCGCAGATCAGCTGGATCCATTACTGCTTTCTGAAAAGATCAGAACCTTTATAAGCTCTGAGGACCTTATGAATAGAACCAAATCCCTGCGAGATATTATAAATATTAATGGGAAACAGAACATTGTTAAAGAACTTATTTTGTTATTAGATGAATAAGGAACTCGAACAGGTCATTAATAAAGCCAACATCAAGTTGTCAGAACTAGAATCGGAAATATTGGAACAATTCGACCTACCTGAAAAACCAGTATTTTTTGTCGTCGGCGCACCCAGGTCAGGTACCACAGTGTTGCTTCAGACAATTATTGAATATTACAATATTGGGTACATAAATAATTTTATTGCAAAATTCTGGGAAGCCCCCGTAGTTGGTGCTACAATATTTCAATCCATGAATCTAAAACCTGAAAAACAATCCTTTGTTTCTGATTCAGGGTTTACCACGGGCATCAACGGACCGCATGAATTCGGCTATTTCTGGAAGAGATTTTTTAAATATGATGATTCGCATCAAATCAAAGAATCTGACTATTCGTCGATCAACTCAAAATTGTTGAATAAAGAGATTTCCGGCTTAGAGAATGTATTGAAGAAACCTATGATTTTTAAGAATCCTCCTGCAGTAAGCCTCCAAATCAGGTTTTTTAGTAAGTATGTGCCCAATGCCCATTTTATTTATATTAAACGTGATCCAAAATTCATTGCTCAATCAATTTATTTGAAAAGGAAACAGATATATCAGGACCTGAAGCATTGGTATTCAACCAAGCCCACTCAATATAATCGGTTAAAATTAGAAGATCCAGTTAAACAAATTATTGGTCAGGTTTTTTATTCGAACCAAAAAATCGAAAGTGATTTATCCAGGATACCTGATACAAACAAGACGATCATTGATTATGAGGTATTCTGTAAAAATCCTATCGATAGTATTAATTCATGTAATAAACTCAAGGAGTTAATGATATCGAATAAACCTTCAGAATCCGATCCCCTGACTTTCGAAATCAAAGACAAAATATTGGTCGATCAGCAAATTTGGGATAGTTTTGGCACTGAATTCGATAAACTCAAAAAAGGATGATCTGTTCTATTATGCAACCGACGTATTATCCCTGGTTAGGATACTTTGATATGATGGACCAGTGCGATAAATTTATTCTCTTAGATGACGTACAACTGGTAAAGCGAAGCTGGCAGGTCAGAAATAGAATAAAGACCTCATCAGGGCCGATATTTTTAAGCATACCTATTAAAAAAACGCTCTCAAGAGATGATTGTACTATTAATCAGGCCGAAATAAACAACGATACCGATTGGCAGGCTAAGCACTTAAATAGCATTAAGCATTCCTATTCCAGATCCGGGTACTTCAAAGAGGTTTTGCCGCTAATTGAATCAGTGATGGATATGGAATTAAAATTTCTTGGTCAATTTAATACAAATTTAATCAGGAGCATCGCCTCTGCAATCCAGATAAAATCAGAGATCATTATAACATCTGAAATTAAAGGAATAGAGGGTAAAAAGGATGAGAGATTGACTTCAATCTGCAAAAATATTGGAGCCGGTAAATACCTGTCACCTCAGGGTTCGGCAGATTATCTTGAATCCGAAACACCGGGTGGGAAGCTAAGCTCAAGTGGCATAGAAGTATATTATCATAATTATACTCATCCAGTATATCCCCAATTGTATGATGAATTTATTCCATTTATGTGTATAATTGATTTGTTGTTTAATGTCGGATTTAAGAATGCCTTACAAGTCATTCGATCTGGCCGGGATAAAAATTATACATCTCTGGAATTCAGAAAGGATATTATGAAAATCTCCTAAGGAAAATATTTTGAAAGAAATCTACATCGGGAATCGCCTTATTAGTGAAAATAGTCCGGCGCTTATTGTAGCGGAGCTATCAGCAAATCATCATAATAACCTTAATATTGCACTGGAAACTATTCAAGCCATTAAAGAATCTGGAGCTGATGCTGTGAAGGTTCAAACCTACAGGCCTGATTCCATAACCCTGGATTCTGATAATGAACTTTTTCAGACCAGGAAAGACAGCCATTGGGCTGGAAAGAAGTTGTTTGATCTGTATAAGGAAGGATCCCTTCCTTATGAATGGCACAAGGATCTGAAATCCTATTCTGAAAGTATGGGATTAATATTCTTTTCCACGCCTTTTGACATCCAGGATGTTGATTTTCTTGAAACCCTCGATGTTCCAGCGTATAAAATTGCTTCTTTAGAGATCAATGATATCCCCTTGATCTCCTATGTAGCTGAAAAAGGAAAGCCAATAATCCTTTCAACGGGCATAGCAGCTCCTGAAGACATTGAACTTGCTGTAAAAACTTGTCTGGATAAGGGAAACGATAAGATCATCATTCTAAAATGTACTTCGAGTTACCCTACCCCACCTGAGGAGGCACACCTTCTAAGCATGCAATGGCTGAAAGAAAATTTTGATACTTTAACCGGCCTGTCAGACCATACCCTGGACACCTATGCACCGATAGCCGCCATATCCTTAGGAGCTAAATTTATTGAGAAACACTTTATCCTGGACAAAAATTTAAAGAGTCTTGATGCAGATTTTTCACTCGATCCAAAAGAATTTACTGCGATGGTAAAAGCCATCCGTGAAACTGAAAAGCTATTGGGTAATTATGAATACTCGGTTACTCAAAAAATGGAACTTGCCAGGAGATCCAGACGCTCAATATTTATAATTAAAGACATAAAACAGAGTGAAAAATTTACAATAAAAAACACAAAGGTTATTCGACCCGGAGACGGACTACATCCAAAATATTTTCATGACATTCTTGGAAAAAGGGCAGCACGTTATCTCAAAATGGGCACCCCTCTAACTTTTGATGACATAATAGATTAAGAATATTGGGAACGATCAAACAACAAACCATTATTTCTACCATCTACATCTACCTGGGTGTCGTCATAGGATTTGTTTCAACAGGGATTCTGATGCCAAGATTTCTGAGTGAAGAGGAAAATGGGATTATTAAGCTCCTGGTATCTTATTCGCTGTTATTTGCTCAATTTGCTTCATTGGGCTTTCAAGTCGCCACTGTTCGTTTTTTCCCCTATTTTAAAGATAAAAAGAAAGGGCATAATGGATTTTTTCCATTGCTTACCCTTGTTGGTGTACTGGGATTCTGTCTCTTCCTCGTAGTCTATTATCTTATAAAAGGGCCGATCATTGATTACGAATCAGGTAAGAACTCTGTATTTGCAAATTATTTCTTTCTGATCCTGCCTTTGACATTCTTTTTCCTGTACTTCAATCTCTTTGATATTTATTCCAGAGTCCTGCTGAAATCAACGGTTGGCACATTTCTCAAAGAACTTTTACAAAGGGTTTTAATATTAATTGCCATTTTATTATACACTTTTAAGATCATAAGTTTCTGGGAATTTACCATTTCTTATGTGGCTGTTCTATCACTTCCGACGGTTATTCTGTTCTTTTATCTTATATACAAAGGAGAGATCTTCATTAAACCTGATCTCAAATTCTTAAACGGTGACCTGGTAAGATCTATGTCCAGCTTATCACTATATGGTGTTTTTATTGGTTTCAGCCAGATTGCCATATCTCAAATCGACAGTATCCTGATTAATTTTTTTAAGGACACTGCCCATACAGGTATTTATGCCATTACATTTTACTATGGGACACTGGTCATTTTACCATCTCGTGCCGTTTTCAGAATAGCTCCTTCCTTTATTGCAGAAGCGTTCAAGCAGAATGATATGGATCAGATCAAGAATATCCAATATAAGAGTTGTCTTAACCAACTGTTGATCGGAACGGGTCTATTTTTATTGCTCTGGTTGAATATTGACAATGTATTTAAAATCCTTCCACAGGAATATATATCCGGGAAATATGTCATTTTATTTATCGGACTGGCTAATCTGATCAGTATGGCAGGTGGATTATCATCACAAATTATTACAAACTCAAAATACTACAGGTATAACGGATTATTTGTGATTATTTATTTAAGCTTAACTGTAATCCTTAATATACTCTTTATTCCGGTCCTGGGAATTAAGGGTGCCGCCTTGGCTGCAATGGTATCCATGCTGGTGTTCAACATAATGAAGTTTATATACATAAATTACAGATTTGATATTCAGCCATATAGAAACAGCCATATCAGAATATTGCTGATTGGAGTTATCGCCTATATTATCACTGCGCTATTTACGTATCCTGAACACCTCATTTTAAATGTTGTCTTAAAATCTTCTTTATTCAGTGTATTATTCGTTATTCTGAATTATATCTCAGGAACATCAGGTGATTTTAATGATCTGATTGAAAAGTATATCCCTTCGCTCCGTAAAAATTGATTATTGGCTCATTAGAAATGCTTTTATAAAGTCATCCAGGTCTCCATCAAGCACCTTCTGTACATCAGTCTTCTCTACAGCGGTCCGGTTATCTTTAACAAGTTTATATGGGTGCAATACATAGTTCCGGATCTGAGACCCAAAATCAATTTTCTTTTTAGTACTTTCAATTTCGGCCTTTTCAGCATTCCTTCTCTCCACTTCAAGTTGATAAAGCCTCGATTTCAACATCCGGATCGCCTTTTCTTTATTCTGCAATTGAGACCTTTCCTGCTGACACTCCAGAACAATACCAGAGGGGGCATGTCTTAACCTGACAGCCGTTTCTACCTTATTTACATTCTGTCCTCCCTTACCTCCTGATCTGAAGGTTTCCCAGGTTATATCGGCAGGATTCACCTCTATTTCTATACTGTCATCAACAATCGGATAGGTAAAAACAGAGGCAAAAGAAGTATGCCTACGGCCACCGGAATCAAAAGGTGATATGCGGACAAGCCGATGAACTCCAATTTCGCTCTTCAGATATCCATATGCAAATTCTCCTGTAATCTCTAAAGTGGCAGACTTTATACCTGCTGTATCCCCTGGCTGATAGTTAACTTCCCTTACCTTATATTTGTGGTTTTCGCTCCACATAATATACATTCTTAGCAACATCTCTGCCCAGTCCTGGCTCTCGGTTCCTCCTGCCCCTGGATTGATATCGATCATTGCGCTGAGCTGATCTTCCTCGCCGCTTAACATTTTCTTGAATTCCAATTCCTCGATAACAGATTTAACCTTTTCAAATTCGGAATCCATCTCCTTGTCATCGACTTCGCCTTCTTCATAAAATTCATGCAGGGTTTCCAGATCACCCAGCATGTCGCGTGATCTTTCGAAACTTTCAGTCCATATTTTCCTCGATTTTATGGATTTCAGTATCAGTTCAGCAGCCTTCGGATCATTCCAGAAATCAGCCTGTGTGGTAACTTCTTCTTCCTCTTTTATTTCTTTGACTTTATTATCGTAGTCAAAGATACCTCCTCAGGGCATCTACTCTTGCCCTTAAATCTTTCAATTGATCTGTTGTCATAAACTATAAAATATAATTGACTGCAAAGTTGAATAAATCAAACGGGATAAACCCCAAAATTGTCCGAGAATTTTCAATACATCACAAATGTTCTTATCCTCTTTCTTTTACCAGGTTTGAATTTTCTGTATTTAAAAGTCATTAAAAGTCCACCTAATCCTACAAGCGAAGCCGAAGCGATAGTTATCCCGGTACTGAACTCATATGATCCGTCTTGAACAACTGTCTGGTTCAATATATCAATGGCAAATAAAGTTACACCTGCAATGATCAGTTTAGGTCCATTGCTGGGAGATAGAAATCCTTTAGTATGCTTTGTCTTAACGTAGTAAATGCTATTCACATGCACAGTAAAACTAGTGAGGGATATTGTGCTATCTAAAATATCGGATATCACGTCACGTATTTCATAGTCTTCCCCCTTCAATCTTAATATAATCGGGTCGCCAACCTGATAGGTAATCCGATGCTTAGAACCGATTTTATCCAGAATTAAAAGTTTTGATCCCTGTCCATATAGGGCCTGGAAGGGAAAAAAGCAAATAAAAATGATCAGTACTCCCCTGACTAACATTTGATATCCCCGATTATCCAGGGAAAAGATAAGATATTATCCTTAAATATGTAACAACCAGTTATACTTATCTTCCGTTCGCGCCCTGTGAAGTTTATGCAGATGGTTTAGGATCTTATTGGATATACTGTCATTTGGAACCGGAGGCAAGTCATAGTCCACACCCTTATACCCAATAGCTTTGATATGTGTAATGGTGGCTGCAGTACCTGTCCCAAAAGCTTCAGTTAACAGGCCATTTTGAATACCCTCTATTAC
The DNA here is from genome assembly GCA_964389805.1 of uncultured Roseivirgaceae bacterium. Taxonomy (GTDB): domain Bacteria; phylum Bacteroidota; class Bacteroidia; order Cytophagales; family Cyclobacteriaceae; genus JAGTVG01. The sequence goes on from CAYMFU010000238.1 coordinate 39,157, forward strand.
TTCTGTCACCGTGACATCCCGCTCTTCGACCTTTACTCCCCATTCTCTGGCAATAGTGAGGATACTGTCCCTTGTTATACCGCCCAAAATAGTTTCACCGGTCCGGGGGGTGACTATGGCATCATCGATAAGAAACATCAGATTCATGGTCCCCGATTCCTCAATCCGTTCATGATTCTTGCTGTCAGTCCAGATTAGCTGCTGATAGCCTTCTTTCAGGGCTTCCTGTGCAGGCAAAAGCGAAGCGGCATAATTACCGGCTACTTTGGCATACCCCGTTCCACCTGCTGCTGCCCGAACATAATTCAATTCTATCTTTACCTTTAGGGCCTCCGTATAATAAGATCCAACAGGACAGGTAAATATGATAAATTTATAAGTGTCGGAAGGTTTAATCCCAATATATTCATCATTCCCAAACATGAAAGGCCGTATATACAAAGCAGTTCCCTCCTGTTCCGGGACCCAATCCTTATCCAATTGAAGTAAAGCTTTTAATCCATCAATAAAAATCTCTTCGGGGATCTCAGGCATACACAGTCGACTGGCCGACATATTCATCCTTTTCAGATTATCATATGGTCTGAAAACATGGATATTGCCATGATCGCCCTTATATCCTTTCAATCCTTCAAAAACTGATTGTCCATAATGGAGGGTAAAATTGCCGGGTGCAATTTCCAGATTATCATAAGGAACTATGGAATAAGAAGACCATTGCCCGTCAATATAATCGGCCATGAACATATGATCAGAATACACTTTGCCAAACTGAATGTTGCTAAAATCGATATTTGGCAAACGGGATTTTTCTATCTTATTAATTTTAATATCCAATGCAGTGAAGAATTTCAGTTTTAAAAATACAGCTCGCTAAAATAGTTATTAATCCAGCGAAATACAATAATCGATCAGCATCAGGGCACCCAGTTAATCTCATTGATCCCTTTGTCATAACCGATCTTTCTGGCAAGAACAAATAGAAAATCAGACAATCGATTCAGATAGCGAATAATTACTTCCTCTACTTCTTCCTCTTCGCCTAATAGGACAATATACCTTTCAGCTCTTCTACATACACATCGGGCTATATGACATTGCGATATGACTACATCACCTCCGGGTAATATAAAATTTTTAAGAACCGGCAGTTCCTCTTCCATAATGTCAATGAGTGTTTCTATTTCTATAACATCAGAATCCTGTATTCGTGCTAAATTATACTGGTCCGGATCAACTTCACAAGCCAGGATAGATCCCATTTTAAACAGATCATGCTGAATTTTTAATAAGTTGATTTTAAGGTCTTCAGAAACGGTATAATCCTTTAATAACCCAATATTAGCATTCAGTTCATCAAGGGTCCCATATGCCTCGATCCTCATATCTGACTTAGATACCCTTTTGCCCCCCAGAAGAGAGGTTTTACCTTTATCGCCTCCTTTTGTGTAAATTTTCATGATTATTAATAATGAATAATAGCTTAATTTTACTTAAAGCTATAACAGGAAAAAGAAAAATTGGTTTAATATGAAAAAAGCCAGGCTTTATCAATGCACGCCATATATGTTTTCATTAACACCATCCGATTCTACCAATCCGTCTCTCAGCTTTACTATACGGTGTGCATAATGGGCTATATCATTTTCGTGTGTTACCATGATTATAGTATTCCCATCATCATGCAATTTTTGAAATAGGTCCATAATACTGTATGAGGTTTTAGAATCCAGATTTCCGGTAGGCTCATCAGCTAATATTATACTGGGATTGTTAACGAGCGCACGTGCTATTGCAACACGCTGCCTTTGTCCCCCTGATAACTCATTTGGTTTATGGCTTGCCCGGTCATCAAGATTCACGCTTGCCAGGGTGGCCATAGCCCTTTCTTCCCTTTCACTTTTTCCCATTCCTGCATATATCAGGGGAAGAGCTACATTTTCAAGCGAGGTTGCCCTTGGTAAAAGATTAAAAGTCTGAAACACAAATCCAATTTCTTTATTTCTGATCTCTGCTAACTGGTTTTCAGTCAGGTCGCTTACATTGTTATTATTCAGGATATACGTCCCGTCACTAGGCGTATCTAAACATCCCACAATATTCATCAAAGTGGATTTCCCGGATCCGGAAGCCCCCATAAATGCGACATATTCTCCTTTGTTGATATCGATGGTAATCGATTGCAAAGCTTTAATGACTTCACTACCCATGTAATAAATTCTAGAAATTTTCTCGGTGCTTATGACTCGTTCCATAACTATAGGATAATATATCGAATTTGAATCTAAAGTGTTAAATAACTAAATAAATCTTTCCAATAAAAAAAAAATTATATGAACGGACAGTAACGTATTTTTTAGGCTTATAAGTGCCTAATTTAAAAAGAATGATATCCTTTTAACTACCCCAGGCTTGTAATTCAGATTCTCGTTTGCTAATAATAGCCTTCATTTCCTTATAATATTCCAAAAATTCCTCCTTCTGCATAAATGACTCCATAAAGTCAAGCCTGTTTTTCGCAAAATCAACTAATCCTTCTTCCAAACAGTATTTTACAAAATATTTATTCAATGGAATTGAGTAAGAGTTAACTGTTAAGGCATTTACCAATAAATTATAACTGTAATTGGCCTGGTTTCTTTCATTTCTAAAATATTCAGTCCCAGCGACTATCCCCTCTTCAAAAAATGGATCCCAGGTAGACAGTTTGATATAAATAGAATCCAGATTTATGGAATCCTGCCTATTTAAATTAATTTGGGAATATAGAAGTTGATCATAGAGAAACAATGGGTGATCAGATTTTAACTGACCTGCTTCAGGTATTTCACTGCTTTCAATTAATCGGTGTATTGCCATCAGGTATTTAATTTTTCCATAATCAACCAATAGATCAGGTATCAATTGCATGGGATCGATAACAGAAAAATACTCAATAGCGGATTGGAATTTTCCCTCCTTCAACATCTCCGTCACCTGTTCCAGCCTGATCAGGTTTTTAATGGAGGCATTTTTAATGGATGCCAGGAGGCCGGCTATTTTCAGGGTATCTTCATTATTCAACAGATAATGAAAAACTAAATATTTCTTTTCGTCATCCAAGGTGCCCAGTTCAGCATCAGTATCCATTTGATAAAGACTTAAGTATTCCTGGCTAACTGCACTTACAGATACATCTTCAGAATTTTTGAGGCGTTCAAAAGCCTCTTTTGCCTGGCCCGGCATGCCAGCTTCTGCAAAGGCAATAGCCAGGTTCAGTCTGTATTTGTCGTTGATCTGAGTACTGGTTCTTTTGAAATAATCTATGGCCAACATAGGACTATTCACATCCAGAGCTAAGATTCCAAGCATATTAAAATATTCATCATTCAACACCGACATCTCGCCCAGCTCATACAGTAATCTAAATGATTCAGTAACCTGATGATTGAAGTATCTATTTAGTGATGTAAGTATTCTAAGCCTGCTTATGTACAGGTCTATGCCGGAAGAATCAGCGTAATCCAATAATTCATTAAAAAAGGCCGAATTCTCTGATTTTAGCTTATTGAGCCCTTTATTGTACGTATAGGCAAAACTGGCTGCATCGAAGTTATATTTTACCTCTTGAAGTTCTAAAACCAACTGGTTATTTAATCCATCAAACTGGTTAAGCATAGCCAGTTTATTAGCATTGCCTGCTAAATCGTCTTTTATCGGGTAGATAGCTTTTAATGAATCGATAGGGACATCAATACGTGCCTTTGCAAGCAATCCATATATATTTGAAGCAGGCACGGTAGTATTCCATTTATTTTTATCAGATAAGTCAAAATAATAAAAGGAAGAATCGTCAATTTCGGTTCTTGAATAAAAGTATCCCAGATTATTTAAAATATGGTAAGAATCAGGATAATCCGACAAGGCATCTTTCAACTCAAACATTCCATCAAAGTACTGATCATTCTTTAAATAAATATTACTTAGGTTTATATATGAGAACTCAGATGGTTTTTTTAATAATGCATTTCTGAAATAAAATGCTTCGTCATACTTATCATTTTTCATCCTGGACAAGGTAGCCATGGCATAATTTGATCTGTGGTTCTGATATTCATAGTTTGAAGCTTCAAGATAATATTCTTCAGCAAGATCAAGTCTGTTTTCAATCATGAATAGGTCTCCAACATAGTTATAGTACCCTGCCATGGATTGATAATAAGGAAGAAAGCTTGCACTATAGAAAATAAATCCAAATACGACAAGGCCACCTATTCTGAATACAAAAAATGGAAGGATTCTGCTCTGATAGACAATCTTAGAAACTTTCATATTTTGTAGCAACAGCGGGCCAAAATTTGTGACCACATAAATAAAAAACATGCTACCAAAGCCTATCTGGCTATATAGGATCACATCCTCAAATGTTTCCATCAGAGGATCATTGGCATTGACAAATATATAGGAGATAGTGTTTGTGGATATAAGCCCAAATCCCAGGTAGAATAATGCACCTACCGGATAAAAACTGAATATTTCTTTAAAGAGATCCTCCCGCTTCTTAAATCCCCAGATGCCAATGATAAACGTTATTCCGGCAAGTAGAAATGGATTCAGGTAAATGAGATCCCAGCTGATCTGTCTGGTGTAGTGCAAATATGTTATCCAGACATATGCAAGATAAAATAAGGATATAAAAACAAAATGATATAAACTGTTTTTACTGCCAATAGTATTAGAATTGGTGATCAGATATATAAATCCAAAAATTACCTCATGGGCAATAAAAATGATAAACAGGATCGTAACAATTACTGAGGCAAATATTCCATAATTCGTTATGTATAGAAAAGGATCTGAGACACCTGCATATTGATAGAATAACATCCCAATTAAACCTGAGATCACGCAGAACACTAGAAATCGTTTGAGCAAACCGATCTTCGGATTGATTTCTTTAAAAAAGTATCCGGCCGAGAGATAAAAAGCTAAAACGATGATCATTCCTGTTTTGTCAATTTTACCAAACAGCATGATCTGGTCTATGTTAAGCAATACCACAAAGCCTATAAATCCACCCATGCCAGCATAGAACCATACCTTTGGCATTGATGGAAGAACAGCCATGATCAAGTTAACTGCGATAATGAGGAATACAAGGTAGATGTAAGCATTCAAGGCATTTATCTCAAGATTAGATCCTTCGAAATATTGAAAAACAATGTAGCTGTCTACAGGTATATCAAACCTAATATTCCCGGCTGTTACGGTATGGGCAATAAGTTTTAATTGATCAAGCTTACCTATTGACTCCCAGTGGATCACATATTCCAAGCCAATGAAATAATTATAAATTGCGATAAGCATGGAAAGAATATAAAGGACAAAAAACAGCCAATACAGTTTTTTATATGGCTGAACCCAATCTTTCCAAAAATAAAGCCTTCTCATAAAGACAGATCAATCTTTTACCTTTGGTACCTTAAAAAACGAATGGTCTCTTGCAGGAGCATTTAATAATCCCTTTTCACGGTCAAGATGAGCACCTATTATATCCTCTCTTAGCGCATTAACCTCCATTGACATATTCGTAAGAGGATCTATTTCATCAGTATCCACTTCATTAAGTTTCTCTACCCAGGTTAAGATCTCGCTTAAGCTCTCCAACATTTCCTTTTCCTTCCTTTCATCCAATTCGAGCCTGGCCAGATGTGCTATTTTCTTAAGTGTCTCTTTATCAACCTTCATATTTAAACCATAATGAAATGAATACTAAAAGATCCTCTAAAATCAATCTAAGGAAAATCTCCATTTTGATCATTTCAGCGAGGATCCTTTCATGAATTTCACCTTTTGCAAATTAACATAAAAACATTTCAGGAATGTCAATAAATAGTAGAAAACTAAAAATATTCCTTACTTGAATTATTACTTGATTCTAATGAATGCGGGAACTCAACATCAATTATAGTTCGTTAATTCATATATTATTCAGAGTATAGTCTGGCAAGACTAAGTTTATTAAATCGAATATACAAAAGAACAGCCGCTATGGTCAGACCTGTCAGGAGGCCTATCCAGATTCCAATTGCCCCCATATTCAACGAAAATCCGAGCACATAACCTACTGGTAAAGCAAGAATCCAATAAGCCACTAGGGTAATCAATGTTGGAATTTTAACATCCGCCATTCCTCTCAAGGCCCCCAGTCCAATAACCTGAATCCCATCGGAAAGTTGAAAAAGTGCAGCTATGAACAGCAAAGAGGAGGCAATCTCAATAACTTCAGGCTCACTGATATATAAGGACGGGAAGATATGTCTTCCCCCTATAAGAATTAAAGCGTTCAGGCCCATAAAAATGGCACTCATATAAAATCCTGTAAATCCAACCATCCGCATTGACTTAAAATCTCTTCTACCAAGTTGATTTCCAACCCGGATTGTGGTTGCTGTCGCCAACCCGGTAGCCATCATATATGTAATAGCAGCCAGGTTAATGGCAATCTGATGTGCCGCCAGCGAAGAAGCACCCAACCAGCCAATCATGATCGCGGCCAGGCTGAAGGCACCAACCTCAAAAATAAATTGCAATCCCGAGGGCAAACCGATACTTAAAATGCTACGAATAATACTCTTATCCATCCCTTTTTTTCTGAAATGTGCCCAATAGGGCTTAAAAAAGCGCCCATAGCCAACAAAGAGGATCATAGCGAAGGCCATATATATTCTCGAAATCAGGGTAGCAATTCCTGCTCCCAGTAAACCGTAAGCTGGAAATCCAAATTTCCCAAAAATCAGTATGTAATTGAAGAACACATTTAAAACGTTTCCTGAAATGGTAATCATCATAGCTTGCCTGGTAAGGGATAATCCCTCAGCAAATTGTCGGAATACCTGAAACACCATAAAGGGGATAATGGAAAATGAAATAATCAGGAAATATGGTTTAGCCAAAACAATAACATCATCCGGCTGATTAAGGAAGGGGAAAACAAAGGATGTTAGATAAAGAAGCATAAACAGGATCAGCCCCGTAATACTATTTACCAGAAAACCATGTTTCAGGACTTCTATAATTTTTTTATTATTGCCCTCGCCATCCGCTTTAGCAACTAATGGAGTAATGCCAAAGGAAATTCCAATTCCAAAGGTGAGAAATAAAATAAAAATGCTGTTACCTAAGGAAACCCCGGCT
>CAYMFU010000239.1:0-31266 GCA_964389805.1 uncultured Roseivirgaceae bacterium
ATCAGCATTTTGTAACAGTATTCCTTGGAATTCACCTCAAGGAAATTGAAAGCTATACTCCTTTCTTGGATGTTGCTGAAAATGCTAACGATGAAAACTGGCAAGGTTTCAAACCAAGAACTTCAGTCGGATTACAACTTCATCACTTAATTCCTCAAGATTAGAGAGTTTAATACTTCGAAATTAGTTTGAATTTTTTTTGCTTATTTTTTAGGATTAATCGGGCTATTGATATTGGGTTCATTTTCTAGTGATTTGAGCAATGAAAATTCAAACAGCGATTACCATTTGAATCACTCATTTGAATAGGTATGTGCTCTTGAGTTCCTTATTCTTTCAGAAAAACGATTTCTGTAACTTATTTTCAAGAATGTCGTAATTAATGATCTTTCAACCAGAACCCAGCGTAATATTACCTTGAGTAAATTCCGTTTATTAAAAAAGGAATCCATTACTTCTTTACGGGCATTAATGATTTCATTGTGGGTATAATTTTTAAATTGAATGGATGGGATGTCTTTTCGAACTTTATCCCATTCATTGATTAGCCTACCTGATTTTTTCAATTCTTGATATAGTGGGGTTCCCGGCCAGGCAGTCATTAAAAAAACCCTTATAAAATCCGCTTTGATTTCTTTCAGGTCCTTGATAAGCTGCTTATGATATCCGTTTTTCTGATTGTCAAGACCAAGTATGCAGGATGCTATTACGGCTATTTTATGATCGTGTATAGTGCTTATTATTTCCTTATAATCGATTCCAATATTATGCTTTTTCCCCACTTCAGCAAGATCTTCCGTACTGGTTGATTCAAATCCAACAAAGACGGCTCTGCAACCTGCCTGATACATCAGGTCCATTAATTCCGGTTCATTAGCTAAGTTCACTGTAGTCTGGCATCCCCATAAAAATGAATAATTTCTATCGATCATTTTCCTCAACAGAATTTTTCTATCTTCTATATTTTTCTTTGTATATCCAATGAAATTCTCATCTGTCACAATGATAATCTGTTCATCACGAAGTGTTTCCAGGTCATCAAGAACTGTTTCATGTGGTATTATGCGATACTTTCGTTCATTGTAAACAGTCAGATAGCAATATGAGCAACTGTACGGGCATCCACGGGAGGTATTCACTGAAGCGTATTGATAATTTCTATGGATCATGTTTCGATCAGGGATTCCTAAAGAATCGACCGAAACATTCATTGGTCCGTAATACTTTTTTTGAATGCAATTATTTTCAAAATCATTCAGGAAATCTTTCCACGGTCCTTCTCCTTCTCCCATAATCACAGCATCAAAATGCTCGAGTGCTTCATCTGGAAGAGCGGTTACATGAGCCCCGCCGATTACACAGGTTATTCCTCTTTTTCTTAGGATATCGCCTATCTCATAGGCTCTGGAAATTCCGGATGTTAAAGAGGAAATAGCTACCAGGTCCGCATCAACGGTTTCAGGATCCATATCTTCTCCTACATATTCATCGTATAAGATTTTATTATAATATTCAGGCGTGTGCCTGGCTAGATAGGCTAGAGATAGCGGGCCATAAAGCAATTCTGTGCCAATGTTCTCTTTGACCTTTGAAGGATAACAGAATATTAAATTATACATATAGAATTGTATAGTACAGGGCTATCAGGCAGGATCGTAAAAAAAGTATAAAAACTTGAATTCCCCCTTGTGATATCTCTTACTTTTTAAAAATTGATTGTGATAAAGGTATTAAATATTGAGATCAATAAAAATTAAAGTAATAATAATGGGCAGTAATAATTACTATGCATTAATTCTCTGAAAATTAAAATAATTGTAAATTGTGTAACTTTTATCCATCGGAATGGTCTTTTTATAGAAAATTGTGCTTCTAAATTTTCAAAACTATGTTCAAGTTTACCTTCAAGTTTGCCATAAGACATTTCTTAAGGAATAAGTTCTATACCATCATAAACATTTCAGGCTTATCCATTGGATTGGCATGTACGCTGGCCATTCTATTATGGGTACAGGATGAAAGGAGCTATGATATGTTTCACTCAAATATCGACAATATATACCGTGTCGTCGAAAATCAATATTATGCTGGTGGTGATCTATTTCCAGTTGCAGTAACACCAGCCCCGTTGGCGAAAAACCTAAAAGACGAATATCCTGAAATACTATATGCAACTCGATTTAAAAATAGCACTTCTACTATTGAAATGGACGATCAAACATTTACCGAAAGATCGGCTTATGTAGATCCCGATTTTTTCGAAATCTTTACGGTTGACTTTATTGACGGAAACAAGGAGGAGGCATTAAATGATTTAAATTCTGTTGTTTTAACAAAAGAGCTGACTGAAAAATATTTTGAAGGAAGCCCTGTCGGAAAGATAATTAGAATCAATAAAGAGAATGAGTATAAAGTGACTGGAGTAATCAACAAGTTTCCGGATAATTCACATATCAATTTTGATTTATTGCTACCTGGGGAGCAATTAAAAGATATGGGATTTGATCTTGACCAATGGGGGAATAACTGGCTTTATACCTATGTTTTGTTACATGAAGATCATAACCTTAGCAGCCTAAATGAGAAAATAATCAATACCATCAAGGATCATAACGACGGTTCGGTTACTGATATTTATCTGCAACCCGTAAAAGAGATTCACCTGTATTCATCAGGTAAATATACAGCTGATGTAGGCGGGCATGGAGACATCAGGTATGTCAATATTTTCATAGTTATTGCCATTTCCGTATTGTTGATCGCTTGCATAAATTTCATGAACCTGACTACCGCCAAATCCAATAATAGGGCCCGTGAAATTGCATTTAAAAAAGTTGTCGGGTCTACTAAAAATCAACTAGTACGTCAATTTTTAACTGAATCTATTCTGGTATGCTTTACTGCTTATGTATTTGCTGTTGTACTTGTGGATTTTTTTCTTCCCCTATTTAATGATATAAGTGGAAAAGACTTATCAATTCCGTATTCGAACTTGGAATTTATCGTGTTTTCTATCTCATTTATAATAATAGTTGGTTTGATATCTGGCAGTTATCCCTCATTTTATCTATCTTCTTTTAAAGGCGTAGAGATACTCAAAGGATTGCAACATCGAGGTGGTGGTGCTTCTACCCTACGGCGAGTGTTGGTTATGGTCCAGTTTTCCCTGTCGTTATTCCTGATCATCGGATTCATGATTATATCCCGGCAGCTGGATTTTATGAAGAATAAAAAACTTGGACTGGACAAAGATAATGTTGTGTACGTTTATTTAAACAGACAAATGCAACAGAATATTGAGGTAATTAAAAATGACCTGCTACAGAATCCAGATATTATAAGTGCCTCAACTTCCGATCAGTTCCCAACATATATTGCTAATTCTTCCTCAAGCGTTGATTGGGAAGGAAAAGACCCTGAAGATATCATTTTGTTTCATAATATGTCAGTAGACCCTGATTATCAAAAAACATTTAAGCTGGAATTAAAAGAAGGAAGATTCTTCTCGGATGACATTCCTTCGGATACGCTCGCTGTGGTTGTCAATGAACAAGCCTTGTCACTAATGGATTTGGAGGATCCAATAGGAAGTGAAATCAATTTCTTCGGATTTGATGTCAGAATCATTGGAGTATTAAGAGATTTTCATTTCAAATCACTTCATAATAAGATTGAACCTTTAATATTATTCCAGAAGAGTGACCAGAATTATGTAATGTTTCTAAGGATCAATAATTTGAATATTCAGAAAAGTATTGCATATATAAAGGATATATATAATAAACATAGTTCTGACAACAGGGATTTCTATTATAAATTTCTAAATGAAGATTATGAAAGTTTATATAATGCTGAGCAGAGGACGGGTAAGATTTTTCAATTTTTTGCCATTCTCGCAATTTTCATAAGTTGCCTGGGTTTATTTGCCTTAGCTTCTTTTATGGCTGAAAGAAGGGTAAAAGAAATCGGTATTAGAAAAGCAAATGGTGCAAAGACTGAGGATATCATAAGGCTTTTAACAACGGATTTCACAAAATTGGTAATAATATCATTTATTTTTTCTGCTCCGGTTGCATGGTATATTATGAGGATGTGGTTGGAGAATTTCGTATATAAGACCAATATCACCATCTGGATTTTTGTTATAGCGGGTGTTTTAGCCCTGGTAATTGCCTTATTAACTGTTGGGTATCAATCTGTAAAAGCAGCATTAAAAAATCCTGTAGACGCGCTTAGGTATGAATAGAATCGCGATGTTCATCTTTTTTTGATATACTATTCATTCATATAACTTTTTGGCTAACAGCAACTATTTCATTTACCAATATGAATGATCATTTACTGAAAATGATTACCTGGATTCAGATTATTAAAAAATAAAAGGCAGTCCATTTGGACTGCCTCGAGATTCAAATTCTTATTATGAATAAAAAGAATTATTTGATTAATTCTACGTTGACTGCGTTCAATCCTTTTTTCCCTTGTTCTACGTCAAACTTAACTTTATCGTCTTCACGAATTTCATCGATCAGGCCACTTTCGTGCACGAAAATGTCATCACTTGAATCATTTGGCTTAATAAATCCAAATCCTTTGGAGTTATTAAAGAATTTTACTGTTCCTTCTTTCATTTTAAATTGTAATTGTTATTAAAAGTACTTTTATAAATAATTTGTTTCATCAACAAATGTTAATGCTTTTCCTGTGTTGTTGGCGCGTCCTGTTCTTCCAATTCGATGTAAGTAACTATTGAAACTCATGGGAAGCTGATAATTTATTACGTGAGTTACATTGGACACATCTATGCCTCTGGCAGCCACATCAGTAGCTACTAAAACTTGTACATTCCCTCTTTTAAATTTTTCGAGGGCTTTATTTCTGTAGTTTTGTGTTTTATCTCCATGGATACGATCAGATCTTATCCCTGATTGATTTAATTTTCTATTAACCCTGTCAACCAGTCTTTTTGTTTCCGCAAATATCAATACCTTCTGAAATTGCTCATCATCCATTAAATTTCGAAGCATTTCAAACTTATCACTTCCTTTAGGCACTTTGATAATATCCTGTTCAACCTGATCGCTAGTTGATGTACCTGAACTCACTTTTACTTCCACTGGGTTTTGAACCATCTGATTAATAATTGATCCCTGCATTTTATCAATTGATGCAGAAAACAACATGGTCTGTCTCCTGTTATGCATTGATTGCACCATTTTTTGTATGTCATCAATAAATCCCATATCAAGCATTCGATCAAATTCGTCTAATACCAATACAGAGATTTCCTGTAGACGGAGGGCTTTTCTTTGCGCAAGATCTAATAATCGTCCTGGTGTACCAATAATTATATGATTTCTCATTTTTAACTGGTCTATGTCTCTGCCGAGATTAGTTCCGCCAATAAAACAAGCAGCGCACAATCCCATACCTTTCGTAAGACTTATAAATTCCTCTTTTATCTGCAGAGCCAGCTCCCTTGTTGGTACCACTACCAATGATGTAAATGGCTTTGAATTTTGAAGTAATCTTTCAATAATGGGGATGAGAAATGCAGCAGTTTTCCCCGTTCCAGTATTTGCTATTCCCATAAGATTGCGCCCTGAAATTAGGTATTCCAGAGTTTTGTCTTGAATTTGTGTGGGTTCGGAAAACCCCTTCTTTGCAAGATTAACTTTTATTTTTTCATGGATCGGCATTTGATTGAAAGATCTTGAAGGGCTATAAACAATCTCTTCTTTAAGAATTGCCTTTTTTACCAGTATGTTAGGATCTTTAATCGATGATATCTTCTTCCTGGAATTCCTTTGTTTAAAACCCTGCTGTTGGAAGTTTTTTCTTCCTTTAAAATTTCGGGTTTCTGTTTTCCTAGTTTTTATATTATTCATTATGTTGATTCAATTTTAAATACAAGGATCCGACTAAAGTTATTTTGTTGGAACATTCGATAACTCTATTTTTTATTGTTCTTGAAAAGTCCGAGTCGGTAACTCTTGAAAATTTTATGTTTTTGATGTTTATGTTATTATGGTTTCTAAAAGTCTGATTGATCAGCTATTTGAGGCAAATTAATTAGACGAGGTTTTCTATAGAGCATTTTCATATTCTGAAAATGTCATCATATGTATTTTATTGTTTAGGTTCTTCCTTTTTGTCTTCTTTATTATCTTTTTCCGGTGGTTCGGAAGTAATGTTCCCGAATTCGTCAACATATGCCATCATATTTGATAGATCACCTCCTTTATTATTATTTTCCATCCGCTCTTTGCGTCGTTCTTCTTTTTCTTTTCTTTTTTGCGCTTTCTTTTTTTCCCTTTGTTTCTTAATAAAGCTATTTTGTGATCTTGACATACTTGATATTTAAAATAAAATGCTGGATCCATCAGGCAATCCTGATCTCCATACATTAATTCTATTTTAAGAGAGAAATAAAATTCACAAAGAAATGCCTGAAACTGCTGGTAGAGGCTAAATACTGAGTGAGCATTACTACTATCGTCCACAAAGGTATGCATTTAATCCCGGATATTAACAGATTTTATTTATTTAAAGCATATTATAAATTAGTAATTTTAATGTTTTTGAGATAAATATGATCATTAAAAGGCGATAATACAGGAAATTACCGGTGCTCTTATTGAACAATAAAGTTCCCCCTTGAATATAGTTCTGAATTGGAGTTCAATTGAAAGAAGTAAATCCCTATAGAGAGGTCTTTGAGTTCCAGCAGAATTCTATTCGATTTGATATCTTTTAATATCCTGAGTTGTTGACCCTTCATGTTATATAATGTGAACGTATAAGAATTATTGCCGGGATTCTCGAATTCTATTAATGAAAAATCAGTAATTGGATTAGGATATATTTTTACATTATTAACTTCACCTGGTTGGCTAAATCCTGTAACCGATGATATTACAAAATCATCACTTATATCCACATAATCAGCGTCAACATTGTCCTGTACAATTTTAATTCGAGCGACCAATGTTATAATATTGGGAAGTTCCCAGGAGTAATTCATAGTCGTTATGGGGATGTTTGATTTCACAGTATCCCAACTGAAACCCCCATCGCTGGAAAACAATATATCCCAGTCCAAGGACTCATGCCTTATAACTTCCTGCCACTCTATAAGTATAATTTGACCTGGATTATATGTTTCTCCACCATTTGGACTTAATAAATCAACATGTGCAGCTATTGGAGATATTATAATAAGGAGGAAAAGAAATACGATCGAACTTCTGCGTAGGAACATAATAATCTGATTCTGTAAGGATCAATATACCATCATTAATAGATATTTTCAAATTTTATATTTTAACCTAGCATAATTGTATGCTCAGCGACAAATGTATTACTGCCCCTTAAGTAATTAATAAACAACGAAATCAAGGGTGTAGATAAACGCTTGTATATAATCTCTACCTGTCTAACTTGTAAAATTTTAGATCATTAATCAATTATTTAGTAACTTGTCAGAATAATATTATACTATGAAATATCTACTTGTCATTATATTCTCCATTGCCAGCTTATCATTTAATTCGAAACCAAGTTCAGTTTCTAAGGATAAAGCCGATAACCATATTGGAGTGGGTGCAGAAGCACCTGAAGGGGCCTTGTTAATGTTTGATGGTAGCAGAGCCTCATTGGATAAGAATTGGGAGTATTGGGAAGGTCCCAGATTTGCAGCAGAACCACCTATTAAGTGGGAAATCGAAAATGATCCCAAAGGAGCTGGAACCGTAATGAATTCTAATGACCCGGCCGCTACAGGAGGTTTGTATGGCAGTGCAGACATCGTAACCAAGAAAAAATTAAGAGATTTCAGAGCCCATGTTGAATTTCTTATCAAGCATCCGAAAGGAAATAGCGGAGTATATCTTCAGAACAGGTATGAAATACAGGTTCTGGATGGTGATTCGACTAAGCATGGCATGGGGGCTGTCATTAATGAGACAGAATCACCGTATTATGCCTACAATGGTGTTGGAGAATGGAATTCTTATGATATACAATTCAGAGCGGCTAGATTTGTTAATGGGAAACTCACCGAAAAACCTATGGTCACAGTCTATTTCAATGGAAAGAAAGCCCACGTAAACCATGTCATCAATAAGGTGTACGGTGGACCGAATTCCGGCCTTGATGGAGGAAACGATAATGGAAATGGCATTACAGATCGCCCAGGAGGATTGAAGTTGCAAGCCGAAGGTCACCCTGTTCTATATAGAAATATATGGATAAAGGAATTGGATCTTGAGGAATCTGATACAGATTTTTAGGTTCTTGTTCATATAGTATTTGATCACCCTGATTAATTAAGTCCCTAAATTAATATCTCGATCTTAGATCTGCAGATCTATCCCGTCAAATGGGGGAAATATGCTATCCCCTTAACAAATTCGTCCGATATTTTAAAACTTTTTCAAATAGAAGCCCATCTATAACAATAAAGGCTGAAACTCAAATATTTTTATTTTATGAAGAATTTACTAGCCACCCTGGTCCTTCTATTTCTTCTGGGAGTTACGATTCACTCAAGTATATATGCTAAAGTTTTACCCATAATCGAAGGAGCTGAATTACTAGATACCCTCGATGCACAAAATAATGATAAGATAATTCAACCAGAGCTATCTGCTGGGATTTACAAAAATGTTGACTTGAGGCATTCGTTTTGTTATATTGAAAAATGTCTGTTAAAAGAAGTGTTTTATTTGGGTGAAGGGTTATCATTTATATCATCATTTAATAAATCCTATACTATTCTATACTTCCTAAAACCGAGCATGAGATTAAAATTTAATGATCATATTCGATTTCAATACAACTTGGTTAATATCTGACTTTTGGATAAAGTAAAACAGGAATATCTCCAAAATAAACAGGTTCTTTTAACTCATATGGAGGGATATATAGGTTTTATATAACATAATGTAACCATTGTCAAAGCTCAAAGTATTCAACGTAAATAATCTAATCCAAATCGAAATATGATCCGCAATTATTTTACTATAGCCCTCAGGTCCTTTTCACGTCAAAAGGTATATACATTTATCAATATTTCCGGACTGGCAATTGGCTTGGCAGGAGCACTTCTAATTTTTGGTTATATTCTTGATGAGCTAAGTTACGACTCGATTCATCCTTTTTCTGAAAATACGTATAGAATAGGAACCCAAAGAATCTTTGATGACGGTAATGAAAATTATTATTCATCTTCTCCAGCCTTGTGGAGTTCTCAATTAAAAGATCAAACTCCTGAGATTCAATCCATCTTACGGACCATGTTTATTCCCTACCCAACATCGGTAAATTATAAGGAGAAAGATAAAATACTGCTTACTGAAAAGTTGATTTTCGTAGAAAAAAGTTTCCAGGAAGTCCTTCATTTTAAGATTAATCAGGGCGACAGATCCAATCCATTTCAGGAAGTCAACACAATGGCATTAAATGAGTCAACGGCCGAAAAAATATTTGGGAGCGAGGATCCAATTGGTAAGATCCTGACCATAAAGCATCCATTTGCTACAAGTGACAAGGAAGTTGATTTAATGGTTACAGCTGTATTCGAGGACTATCCTGACAATTCTCATATTAATCCTGATTATCTGGTAAATATCGAATCTATGAGATCTATAATCGAATGGGCCAATTTCGATGATCTTTTTACTGGATGGCTTCGTGGCTTTATGGCCTCGTATGTAGTTTTTAAAGATGGAGCTGATATCAAAAGTATAGAAGGTCAATTTGAAACTCTGGTATTCGAGAATTTAGGGGACGAAGCCGGTAATTTTATCCCTTTTCTCAGGAGATTAGATGATCTGTATTTTGATAAAGAAGTCCAGTGGATATTTGAAGGATCAGGGGATATTTCCTATATCTATATATTTGGATCAATAGCTATTTTGCTAATTGTTATTGCCAGTATAAACTATATGAACTTGGCAACAGCCAGATCCACCAATCGTGCTCGCGAAGTTGGATTGCGTAAGGTCATGGGCAGTAACCGGTCAAAGCTTATTTTACAATTCATCATTGAATCTTTCATAACAACATTGCTTTCACTTGTACTGAGTTTTCTTATTGCCTTTCTTATATTACCAATATTTAATACACTTGCCCAGAAAGATTTCGTGATCAGTACTTTTTTTAATATCAGGTTGATGGGTGGAATGGCAGTGATAATATTTCTGGTATCCATTCTAGCGGGTAGTTATCCCGCACTGTATTTGTCTAAATTCAAGCCTGTGGAGGTTCTTAGAGGGGGAAAGTTAAGTGCAAAGGGATCAAATCCTCTAAGAAAGATCCTCGTGATTTTCCAGTTTTCTATTACCTTCTTTTTGTTGATCTGTACAGGCGTATTAATGAAGCAGATTAATTTCTTAAAATCTTCAAAGCTGAACGAACAAGGTGAGCAGATTCTTTCCATTAGATATGGGGGAAATGCTCCTATAGAGAAGTTTTCAGCATTTAAAAATACAGTTCTGGAGGATCCGACATTTTCATCTGTAACAATGGCCAATCATTTACCAAGATTGGATTATTTTGGCGGAATTGGAATTGAGGTAAAAGTTCCTGAGGTCAGCGATCAGGATTACCAATGGAGTGAACTGAGGGTAGATTATGAATTTCCAAATTCTTTTAATCTTCAGCTGCTCATTGGCAGAAGTTTCAATGTTGAAAATCCAGCTGATTCAAATTCCTGTTTGATAAATGAAGCAGCAGTTAAGAATCTGGGAATTGATATTTCAAAAGCCATAGGATTAACTATTGAAGATCTCCAGACTCAAAGTATATCAAAGGTAATTGGAGTTGTCAAGGATTTCCCCTACCGGTCGATGCACCATACCATTGGGCCTTTAAGGATCAGCGCGAGACCCCATCCTGTTGATCAAATTGTATATGTATCCCTGCCAGCGAAAAATGTTCAGCAGAATATTCAGATACTAGAATCAAAATGGAAAGAAGTATTTCCAGGCATCGGATTCGATTACTGGTTTTTAGATCAGGAGTTTGGCAGGATGTATGAATCAGAAACAAGAATGTCGGATCTTACCGAAAGCTTTTCTATTGTAGCTATTTTTATAGCTTGTCTGGGCCTGTTTGGATTAGCTTCTTATATGACAGAGCAGAGAACTAAAGAAATAGGAATCAGAAAGGTCATGGGGGCCACAGTAAAGCAAATTCTGACATTATTTTTAAGCATATTCCTCAAAATGTTGATCATTTCAGCAGTTGTAGCTGGGCCAATAGCCTTTTATTTAATTAATGAATGGTTGCTACAATTTGCCTATCATATTTCTATTGACTGGACAATAATAGCAAGTGCCATAGGAATTGTATTTGGTATTACTATTTTAACAGTAAGTTATGAACTTATAAAAGCTTCAACCGCTAATCCCGTAAATGCCATAAGACACGAATGACTCATAAGAATGGAGGGAAAAACTAGATATATTGGAAATTTGATCGTATTTTAACGATTGATCTCCAATATAAATCTAGTTTTATGAAGAAATTTTCAAGAAGGGAAATGATTCAGGCTAGCATAGCCTGGATGTCTGCAGTATCAGCTGGATTTCCTGTTCCCGGTTTTTCAAATTCAAAAAATGCAGAAATTGATCAGGTTGAATTAGGTAAAACCGGATTGAAGGTGTCAAGGTTGGCCCTTGGTTGTGGTAACAGCAGTTGGGCACGTCAGTCGAAATTTACAAGGCTCGGAGTTGATACCTTTTTAAAAGTGGCTCCTTATGCCTATGAGCGGGGTGTAACCTTTCTCGATACAGCTGATCTTTATGGAACTCATCCTTTTGTAGGGGACTTATTTAAATCCATACCAAGGGACAATTTTCAGTTGCTAACAAAGATCTGGACTACCGATGCTGACTGGTATAAGGTTGTGCCTGTTCAGGATACATTAGATCGGTTTAAGAAAGAATTGGGTACAGATCATTTTGATATAGTGTTACTGCATGCTATGGAAAACGGTAATTGGATTCAGGAAAAACAGCAATTCCGCGATCAGCTTGATGAAGCCAAACAAAAAGGGGAAGTCAAGAAAGTTGGTGTTTCCTGTCATAATATTGACGCACTTCGGGTAGCGGCGGAAGATCCATGGGTAGATATTATCCTGGCCAGAATTAATCCTTTCCAGATGGTCATGGATGGTACCCCTGAAGAAATCATGAAAATCCTTGAAACAGCAAATAACAATGGTAAAGGAATAATTGGGATGAAGATTTTTGGTGATGGCAAGATGTCAAGTGAGGAACAACGAAACAAGTCGCTGAATTTCTCCATTAAGAATGAGAATATCCATGCAGTAACCATAGGGCTTGAGAAATATGAGTATGTTGATTATGCCGTGGAAAAGGTTTCGTCTATATCCAAATCCTAGGAAAAGAGAATTATCCTTCGTGTCATCAATCACGATTGTATAACAAGATCATATGCGTTTTTTCCAGAATTATAAAGATTTAGCTTTCAAATTGACTTCAACTTCCTGGGTTGATTAATATTCATTTTTTATCGTATTGTATTTTTTAATTATGAACAGAACATGAAACGAATTCTACTGACCTTATTATTGTTACCCGCCTCGTTGAATGTGTATTCTGCTGACAACAGAGATATTTTACAAAAAGAATCCAACGAGATCGGATTAGAAAGTGTTTTAATAAAGGGCTTTTCTGAAATCGGATTTCCGACCTATAAAGATCGTGATTTTTGGGTTGAATTACCCGAAAATCTAAGGGATCAATATATTGACAGAGCCGAGGAAAAACTCAACTATGACTGGCCGGTAGTAAAGGCAACGGATTACCTTGAGATCATTCGCTCAGGTGACCGGAGACAAAGTGTTTATTCAGCACCCCGATCAGCGTTAATGGCTTTAACTATGGGGGAATTGGTAGAAGGGAAGGGGAGGTTTCTGGACCAGATCGTCAATGGGGTTTGGTACTACAGTGAGCAAACATGGTGGGGATGGTCAGCACATTTGCCCGATCCTAACGGACTCCCTGATATCAAAGATCCATCCATAGACCTGGGTGTTGGGGAAATAGCCAATATACTTTCCTGGACCTGGTATCTTTTTCATGAAGAATTTGATGAGATACATCCTTTGATCTCAAAAAGGTTAAAAGATGAGATCATGTATAAGGCAATTATCCCTTATTATGAAAGGGATGATTTCTGGTGGATGGGGCTGGATGGGAGCAGTAGTGTAAATAATTGGAATCCTTGGACCAATCATAATATGCTGACTGCTATCGTAATTATGGAAGATGATCAGAACAAAAAAATTAATGGAGTTAAAAAAGTAATTCGTTCACTTGACATTTTTATAAACAGTTACGCGGATGATGGTGGATGTGATGAAGGGCCTTCCTATTGGGGAAGGGCTGGAGCTTCTCTATATCAGTGCCTTGATCTGTTGAAATTGTTGACAAATGGAAAATTCAATGTTTATGATGAGCAGATAATAAAAAACATGGGTTCATATATTTACAAGGCCTATATCAACTATCCTTATTTTATCAATTTTGCAGATGCTGATGCCACTACAGGTAGCAGACCACAAATCATTTATAGCTATGGGAAGGATATACATGATCCTGTTATGCAAAAATTTGGAGCGTATCTCGCAAAAATGCAGAATTGGGGAAATGTAACTCCGGGCGGAAAAATTGATGAACAACTTATTCAATTAATGTTACTGAAAGAGATCAAGAATGCACCAAGTGAAAATGCACTCATAGGAGATTTCTGGTTACCCAATACGGAAGTGGCTGGAGGAAGGGATAAGGCCGGATCTCTGGAAGGATTTTTCTTTGCCGCAAAAGGTGGTCATAATAATGAAAGCCATAACCACAATGATCTGGGTACGTGTGTTCTATATTTTGATGGCAAGCCATGTCTGATTGACATCGGAAGAGAGGAATATGTAGCTAAAACCTTCAGCAGCAAACGGTATGAGATCTGGACCATGCAATCTCAATATCATAATCTGCCGAAAATAAATGGATATGACCAGAAGGAAGGTCGTCAATTTGTAGCTAAAAACACATCATTCCAGGCAGATCTGAAAAAAGTAGTGTTCTCAACTGATATTTCAGCTGCTTATCTATCAGAAGCTGGTATCGATAAGTGGGTAAGAAGTTACCGGCTCGACCGGGGGAAGAAATTCATTGTATCTGACGTGTATCAATTCAGGGAACTAAGCAACGAACCAACGTCCTTGAATTTTGTGACCTATTGCCAGGTGGAAAAGATTTCTGATGGAGTATTAAATTTAAAAGGGGATGGCTTCAGCCTGGAAATGAAATACAATCCAAAAGACGTAACTCCTGAAATTGAATTTAATGAAGTTCTTGATTCCAAGCTGATACGTTATTGGCCAAATGGGATAAACCGGATCGTATTTACTATAATCGATCCTGGCATTAAAGGGAAAAATCAAATTGAGATTATGGAGCTTAAATGATCCAGATTGTCAGGGCACTTTTTAATGTTTTTGTTCCATTTCCAATAAGTGCTTAGCAGGCATTTTTTTTGGATATTCATTAAGACAAAGCATCCTGGATCTTTCTAATTGCCAAGGCGATGTCTTCCATATCTTTTTTAGTTCCCAGCATTGTGTTTTGTAGAATCCATACCGCATCTTCATAACATGCTTTTTCTGTTTCCGGGCATGAAACTTCCTTATAGGATACTTCTTCAGGAATGGCATAACACATGAAATTCTTTTCCTGAAATAAAGGTTGTTTATATAAGGGTTCAGGGTAACCCATAAAGCAGGGAACTCCCTCCGCTGCAAGCATTTCCGAGAATTCTCTTTTCGACAGATTATTAAATTTGGATTTATCATACCTGAAGATAAAGATGTGGTATGTGTGCAAAGTTTCTCCTAATTCTCTTATAAGGGGACTAATACCACCTATCTTCCCAAGCAATTCGGCCAAATATTTGCCATTTTCATCCCGCAGCCTGGTTTGCTCATCAAGTCTTTTCAATTGTTCATGAAGTAAGCTGGCCTGCAATTGCGTCAGCCTATAATTACATCCTAAATAGTGGTGTTCATACCATTGGCCACCTTCAATTCTACCTACGTTTCGTAGTGAATTCATCAATTCATACAAATGATCGTCATTGGTGATGGCCATTCCGCCTTCGCCACTGGTAAGATTTTTAGATGATTGGAAACTGAAACATCCTACATGGGCAATGCTTCCCAGTTTCTTCCCCTGATATTCGCCACCATGTGCATGACAGGCGTCTTCTATGACCGTAAGATCATATTTTTCAGCAATTTCCATAATCGCATTCATATTACAAGATAAGCCAGCAAAATGAACGGGTATAATTGCTTTAGTTTTATCGCTTATGGCTTTTTCAATTTCAACCGGATCGATATTATAGGTATCTGGTTCTATATCTACAAATACTGGAACACAGTTTGCTTCCAGTACAATAGAAGCTGTAGCTATAAAAGTGTATGGAGGGATGATCACTTCATCACCTGGTTTTACTCCACTAGCAATCAATGCCAGGCGCAGAGCCACAGAACCATTTACACAAGTTAAAGCATATTTTGTGCCGCAGTAAGCTGCAAATTCTTTTTCAAATTCTTCAACTATACCAGCACAATCGGGATTTCCCCAGTTACCACTTTTTGTAATTTCTGATATAGCTTTTACTTCATCGTCGCCGAAAATGGGCCATTCAAATTTTTTATTTATAGTTTTAGGCCCACCATTTATAGCTAATGTATTCATAATAATATTTCGAAGTTTTTATGTCAAATGTTGATAACACAGTGCGATAGAATCCAATGCTGATTCTGGTGTACAATATTCTGGCTTAGAATTATTCACAAGACATTCTTTGAAGTAGTCAATTTCATTATAGAAACCATCCTCCAGATCCAATTCTATACGTTCATTTTCCTCATGGTTGGAAACTTGAATATAATCAGGATCATTCGTGGAATATAATATACTTGCTTTGTTAAATTCGGCCATAAATCCAGCCTGAAAAGGGAAACTTGAATGAAAAGTATTCCCTCCTTCAACCTTAACTTTAAAATCAGGATAATCCCACCATGCGCTTATATAATCATGTACACTTAATCTGCCCGGGAGGTATTTACTTTGAATCTGTATTGGTTTCCCAAATAAATAATTCAGATAATCGATATCATGAATTAACAAATCGAATAGAGCACCTCCGGAAGATCCGTATGAGGATTGTTTTTGTACCCATTGACCCCATAATGGCACTCCTGAAAATCTTGTCATAGATAAGAATTTCAGATTTCCAAATTCTTCTTTTTCTATGCAGGATCTCAATTTCAGATAAGGCGGCATGAATCGTAAGACATGTGCAACCATGAGGATGAGATCTTTTTCATGTGACAGGCCAATCAGTTCCCGGCATTCATTAATATCCAGACTGAATGGTTTTTCAAGAAGAACATGTTTCCCAGCCTGTAATGCTTCTTTGGTAATTTGATAATGCTGATCGGTATGTACACAAACATGTACGGCATCAAAATCCTCATTATCAATACAATCGGTAAGGCTATGATATTTATTTACTTTTTGTATCTTATCAGGATCAATTTCACCAGTTGAAAAATTACCTTCAGGTTGCTTCAACTTCTGCTCGATACTTTCGATGTCTTTATCGATGATGGCAACGAGTTCAAGATCCTGGTTTTTAAAAATATTCAAGGAATGGGTCATTCCCATGAACCCAAATCCTACGACAGCGACCTTCTTCATAAGCGGAAAGTTTATTTGCTTATAATACAAATCTAATCACTGCCAGGCAAATGGATGCAGGCAAAGTTTTGTATTCAATTCAGGATTTTATGTTTAAATAGAATTGAATTCCAGGATATTCAGAATTTGGAAGATTTCACTCATTTCGAGGTCTTGGGTTATGTAAAGATTACCGGAATCAAATAACTACAAATCCATTGAGAAGTTCTTCGCAATCGTTTACATAATTATCCAGCAAATTCTGGGAAGTATAGGTTACAAATTGAATTGTTCCATTAGAATTTGAAAAATAATAACCATAATAGGAGAATCTAATACCCTGAGTCGTGCCATCCATTTGTATCAACAACACTTTGGTTCCATTTACCGTCCTGTATTCTTCCTTGACAATTTTCAGGTCAGGTGCCACTGCTCTTCCATTTTCAACCGCAATACCCTTTAAAGTTTCCAAGGGGACTTCAACCTTTTCGGTAATGATCATACCATACAGGTCTCCATCCTTTAGTTCAAGTTCATATTCAGCATCCCCATTGTTAGCGGCCTTTTTGAAAGACCATTTTTTAGGATCTAGCCAGAATCCCAGGTTGATCCTGGAACTTTTCAATAAAAAAGAAGCATTCTTGGATTTTTTAAAGGCTTTCTCATTCACCGGGATTTCCTTTACTTCCGATTCTGAATCCAGGTAACTCCAAGTTCCATCTGCATAAAGAACAACCTCCTTTCCTGTTTCGGTAACTGCCTTATCCTGTGCATAAAGCAATGTAATAGAAAATAGTAAAATCAGGGTTAAACTTAATTTTTTCATAGCACAAAGGTCAAACGTTTAACATATCTCAGAAACCATTTAAGATTAATTTAATCTTAGAACAATTCTGAATGTTTTTATTTATTCTAATATTGCCTGAAAAGTAACTCCATTTTGGCGCTTATAAAATCAATGTGTATGGGCCCCATTCTCCTGGATTACATTCCATTCGCTTTCAAATTTTTTGAAAACAAAAGTCCAGCAAGCATTGTAGGGTGATTCCTGATAGTCCATAGTAGGTATTTTTCCTTTGAATTCTACTGTACAAAAAACATCATCATCAGATAATACATATACAAAGCATTTGGTTTTCAGCAATTCGGTAAAACTTTTGAAAGTTTCAAAGTTGGCCTTCATAGCGTCTTTATAGTTTTGTAAATCGAGTACAATAAAATGAGAGATCCGAATAAGACTAGATTTCATCGGAAAATTCATTCTTAGGTATTGATAGAGAGTGATGTAATGAAAGAATATAGACGGACTTATTACTAAGCAGTGGGATTGATAAGTTCAAACTTCAATTGATTATCTGAAGTTGATATGCTTAATAAAACATTAAAAATCAATTTTGTGTTATATTTAAAGGTTATTGGTTATTCTTTGACTGCGAAACCCATAACCATCTATACATCTATCTGTTGAAAATGAGATTTACACCACTGATAAAAGTAAAATCCGATGTTATCATTGTTGGGGGAGGGCTTGCCGGATTGACCAGTGCTATTCATCTTGCTAAAAGCGGTATAAATATATTGCTTATTGAAAAAAATAAATATCCAACCCACAAGGTTTGTGGGGAATATATTTCTAATGAGGTATTACCTTACTTTAAATTTCTGGGCATAGATCCATTTCAACTTGGAGCGAAAAGAATTAAAAATTTCGAACTCAGTCTTCCTAATAGTAAATCTATAAATTGTCAGTTGCCTTTAGGTGGATTTGGTATTAGTCGTTATGCAATCGACGCGGCTTTGGCTGAAAAAGCTAAAAGCAATGATGTTGAAATAATACAGGATAAAGTGACAGATATTCAATTTCTCGACGATGAATTTATTGTACTCACAAAAAATAATACTACTTATAAATCTAAAATTGTTATTGGTGCATATGGGAAACGTTCTGAAGTTGATGTCAGGTTGAAAAGAAGATTTATCAATAAGAAATCACCATTCCTGGCAGTAAAGACACATGTATTAGGGGATTTCCCAGACGATCTGGTTGGATTACATAATTTTAAGGGGGGATATTGTGGCACTTCAAAAGTGGAGGATGATGCGATAAATTTATGTTATATAACAGATTATAAAGCGTTTAAAAAATACAAAAATATAGATGAGTTTCAGCGGAAGGTGATTTTCAAGAACAAAAAGTTAAAATCGATATTTACTCATTCAAAATCTGTGTTCAAATCGCCCCTGAGCATAAGTCAAATTTCATTTTCTCCTAAAAAGCCCGTTGAAAAGCATATTTTAATGTGTGGCGATACGGCTGGATTGATTCATCCATTATGTGGAAATGGAATGAGTATGGCAATCCGGAGTGGACAAATGGTATCTCAACTGATCTTGAATTATCTAAATTCAGAAATTGGATCAAGAGCGATATTAGAGAGAGAGTATCAAAAAGCCTGGAAGAAAGCATTTAATAAACGCTTAAGAGTAGGACGGTTCATAGCTTCCATATTAAATAAGGACCGCGTGGCAGAAGTAATGATGGTGATTTTACAGTTATTTCCTGGTATTTTACCAATTATAATTAAATACACGCATGGAAAACCCATGCGAACACCATGAGTTTATTCGTGAATACAACATATAGATCCGAGAAGACAGAATTAATGGATGATTTCTCCAACAATGGAGTTTTACTGCGTGACACTTTGGATAAACTTGCTGGTATTAATAAATGGTTAGGGGGAAATCGGGTAACTATAAACGGGTTAAGGAAATTAATAAATGGTCATCCTAAGGAAAGGACAATTAACGTTATTGACATAGGATGCGGCGCTGGAGATTTAATAAGAGAAGTTGCTAATTATTTCTATAAAAATGGATATTCATTTAAGATAACAGGTATAGATGCCAATAAGGATGCAGTGGCATATGCAGATGAATTATCTAAAATGTATCCTGAAATAAGCTTTCGGCATTGTAATATATTTTCAGATGATTTTAAATCAATTAAATATGATATAGTTCTTTCTTCTTTATTTTTACATCATTTTAAAGATGAGCAGCTTATTGAATTTTTACACAAGATATTAAAAAAGGCATCTTTGGGTATAATAGTTAACGATCTGCATAGACACCCGATGGCATATTATTTATTCAGATTGTTAAGTTTGCTGATAAATAATAATATGGTAAAAGAGGATGGGTTGACTTCGATTCTGAAAGGTTTTAAACAACAGGATCTCGAAAGAATTTCAAAAGAAATAGGCGCGAAATATCAAATTAAATGGAAATGGGCTTTTCGCTATCAATGGATCATTCAAAATAAATAAATGAGCGTAAAAATTACATCAGTAGCTAAACAGTTGCCTAAATATACCCGATCCACCGAGGATATTTTACCCTATCTTGAAGCCTGGATCTCAGGCCAGAAAAAACGTTTTCAGCGAAAGGTAATTAAGATTTTTGAGAATGCAGGGGTAGACAGGCGATATTCAATTATGGATGCCGATGAAGTATTTTCAAATACTTCATTTGAAGAGAAGAATGATATTTATTCAAAAGAAGTTATCAAATTGGCAGAAAAAGCCTTGCTTAAATCCCTTGAAAAAGTAAGATTGGAACCAAATGAAATCGATTATATCATCACTGTAAGTTGTACCGGAATTATGATTCCTTCTTTAGATGCCTATCTCATCAATAGCCTGAAGATGAAACAAAATATCGTACGTTTGCCTGTTACAGAAATGGGATGTGTGGCCGGGATTTCAGGGATGATTTATGCGCATAATTTTCTTAAGGCCAATCCTAATAAACGTGCAGCTGTGATCGCTGTAGAATCTCCAACTGCCACTTTTCAGCAGGAGGATTATTCCATGGTTAATATTGTAAGTGCTGCTATATTTGGAGATGGTGCTGCCAGTGTGATTTTATCTTCCTATGAAGATGAAAAAGGTCCAGCAATTATTGATGAAGAAATGTATCATTTTTATAATGCCGAACATATGATGGGTTTCAAACTTAGAAATACAGGTTTAGAAATGGTGCTGGATAAATCCGTACCCGAAACCATCTCGAAACATTTTCCACAAATCATTCATCCTTTTTTAAAGCGAAATAATATTACAATTGATGATGTTGATCATTTAATATTTCATCCCGGCGGCAAAAAAATTATACAAACAGTGGAAGATTTATTTGGTTCTTTAGGTAAAAATATAAACGACACCCGGGATGTCTTAAAAGAATATGGGAATATGTCTAGTGTAACGGTATTGTATGTTTTAGAAAGATTTATGGAAAGAAAATTGCTTAAGGGGGAAATAGGTTTAATGTTAAGCTTTGGCCCAGGTTTTACAGCACAAAGAATTTTACTAGAATGGTAAGAGAATTTCAAAATAAAGATGTTTGGGCAGTAATTATCGGTGGCTCAAGTGGATTGGGACTGGCAACGGCCAAAAAATTAGCTCAACATGGATGCAATATTTGTGTTATCCACCGGGATTCCAGAGTCCGTCAGGAAAGTATTGCATATGAGTTTGACAAAATTAAAAATGCAGGGGTGGAATTCTGGGCATACAATGCGGATGCTACCAATCCTGATAAAAGAAAAGAAATCACTGCGGAATTGAAACAGAATCTGGGTAAAAAGGGACGTATAAGGGTATTGGTCCATAGCCTTGCAAAGGGCAATTTAAAACCAATGATCGATGAAGAAAAGCAAACGCTGAAAAACGATGATTTCAATTTAACAATTAATGCCATGGCCATCAGCTTGTATGATTGGGTGAAAGCACTTTTTGATGCTCAATTATTTTCGTATGATGGAAGGATTATCAGTTTTACCAGTGAAGGGAATACAAAAGTATGGAAAAACTATGCAGCGGTCTCTGCGGCCAAAGTGGCTCTTGAAGCAATTACAAGGAGTATTGCGCTTGAGTTTTCACCTTACGGGATACGAGCAAATTGCATTCAGGCCGGCGTGACCGAAACATCTTCTTTTCAACTCATTCCCGGAAGTGATAAAATTAAGGAACATACATTACGTAGGAATCCTTTTAAAAGGTTAACTACCCCGGAAGATGTGGCCAACGTAGTCTATTTATTAAGCAAAGATGAAGCTTCATGGATAAATGGAAGTATAATTCAAGTAGATGGGGGAGAACATATGAGTTAAGTGCATGATTCCATTTAGGGCATTAATCAAATATTACAGAAATAATGACATCAAAAGACATCAAAGCTCTATTGCCATATCAAGCTCCTTTTCTGTTTGTCGATGACCTTACTGATATCTCGGATGAAAGTATAATTGGATATTATACCTATAAAAAGGACGCATTTTATTATAAAGGCCATTTCAAAAATTACCCAATCACACCAGGCGTTATCCTCACGGAAACTATGGCGCAGATTGGATTAGTTTGCCTTGGAATTTATATGTTCAGGGATCATTTACGAGGCCCGAATCCTCCTCAAATCGCTTTAACTTCGAATCAAATCGATTTTTTCCTGCCTGTATTTCCAGGTGAACGTGTAAAAGTCGTTTCAGAAAAAGAATACTTCCGATTTAATAAACTAAAATGCCACGTAAATCTATATAATATGAATAATGAACTGGTTTGCAGGGGCACAATTTCAGGGATGGTCAAAACTACGAATAATGAATAGGGTAGTTATTACAGGACTTGGAGTGGTCGCACCAAATGGGGTTGGCGTAGAATCATTTTCAAAGGCCATCAGGGAAGGGATTTCGGGCATTACATTTCATAAAACCCTGGAAGACCTGAATTTTTCGTGCTGCATAGGAGGTATTCCACAACTTTCAGAAAATTTACAAACCAAATATCTTACACCTTTACAATTGCGTGGGTTTAACAGTTCGGGCATAATGTATGGGTGTATTGCAGGTATAGACGCTTGGAAGGATGCAGGGCTTTCTGTGAATGTGGAAAGTGAATTGGATTTTGATAGTGGAACCATATTTGGAACCGGCACCTCTGGAATTGAAAAGCTCAGGGAGTCCATTTATAAAGTGGACGACAAACAAGTGCGACGTTTAGGCAGTACTGTAGTTGCACAAACTATGGCTAGTGGGATAAGTGCTTATTTAGGTGGATTACTGGGGCTGGGAAATCAAGTAACAACAAATTCTTCAGCTTGTTCTACTGGAACGGAAGCCATATTAATGGGATTAGATCGAATCAGGTATGGAAAATCGAAGCGCATGCTGGTAGGCAGCTGCGTTGATGAAGGGCCCTACATATGGGGGGGATTTGATGCCATGAAAGTAATGACTTATAAACATAATGAGACTCCTGAGAAGGGATCAAGACCCATGAGTGCATCCGCTTCCGGTTTTGTGCCTGGAAGTGGGGCAGGAGCACTGGTGCTGGAATCATTAGACAGCGCCCTGGAGAGAGATGCCACTATATACGCTGAGGTTTTGGGGGGGGCGATAAACTCTGGCGGACAACGAAATGGAGGCACAATGACGGCTCCCAACTCAGAAGCAGTACAGCAATGCATTAAAAGTGCTATGAAGGACGCCGGGATAGATGCAAACAATATAGATACGATAAATGGTCACCTAACAGCCACATCAAAGGATGCAGTGGAAATCGAGAATTGGACAAAAGCCTTAAATAGAAAAGGGAAGGATTTTCCATTCATAAATTCATTAAAATCTATGGTTGGACATTGTCTGTCAGCTTCCGGATCGGTTGAAAGTGTAGCAACGGTCCTTCAACTGAAGAATCAATTTATATTTCCTAATTTGAATTGTGAAGATCTGCATCCACGAATTCAGGAGTTGATTAATATGGAAAAGATTCCAACAAAATGCCAGATCAAACCGTTACACATTGCAATGAAAGCAAGTTTTGGATTTGGAGATGTAAATGCATGCATTGTTTTTAAAACCTTTACTGAATAAAAATTGAACATGAAACATGATGAATTAATCACGAAATTAAAAAGAATAATCCTCCCATATATCCAGGATGAGAAGGCTTTTCAAGAGCTTTCTATGGAAACTGATTTCATAAGAGATTTGAAAATTAATTCTGCAAACCTGGTGGATATCGTATTAGACGTTGAAGACGAATTTAACATTAAAATTGAAAATGATGATATGGAAGAAATGATCTCTGTTGAGGGTGCTATGGGTATAATAAGGACCAGGCTAAAGGGAAAATGATTGGGAATGACATTGTTGATCTTAAATTAGCATCATCTTCTCCGAATTGGAGAAGAAAACGGTTTATAGATAAAGTTTTCTCTGTTGAGGAGCAGAAAATAATATCACATTCATCAGATTCCTTTCGAACCATCTGGTTGCTTTGGAGTATGAAGGAAAGCGCCTATAAAATCTATGTTCGCCAACATTCTAAGAAATTTTTTGCGCCAGCAATGGTAAAATGTAACTTACTTACTTCTAATGATGGAATTGTTGAAATATTCCATGAAACGTATAAAACAAATACTACAATTGATAAAAATTATATCTACACAATAGCCTTCAATGATTTTTCTGAAAACATTATAAGCAACTGTTTTGAATTGGAAAATGCAACATATTCAAATCAGCATTACACAAGTTATCAAAATCTTTTGTATGCTATTGCAGAACTGGAAAATGTAACTGCCACATCTTTAGTGATCAAGAAAGATGAATTCGGTACACCGATTCTTTATCGTAACAACCATGCCCAAAACATCCCATTATCTATTACGCATCATGGGCACTATGGAGGCTATGCTATTTTGAAATAGAATTGAACATTGAGGCTTTCATAGTATCACTGAAAATTTACATGTCGATATCCAGCCAAAATTGCAAATAAGCTGAATTACATAACTACAAATCCGTTGAGAAGTTCTTCGCAATTGTTTACATAATTATCTAACAGATTCTGGGAAGTGTATGTTACAAATTGAATTGTTCCATTTGAGTTTGAAAAATAGTATCCGTAATAGGAGAACTTAATTCCTTGAGTTGTCCCATCCATTTGTGTCAATAATACTTTAGCTCCATTCACTGTCCTGTATTCTTCCTTGACAATCTTCAGATCAGGCGCCACATCCCTTCCATTTTTTATAGCAATATCCTTTAAAGTTTCCAGTGGGACTTCTACTTTCTCGGTAATGATCATACCATATAAATCACCATCCCGTAATTGGAGTTCATATTCAGCGTCTCCATTATTCGCCGCTTTTTTGAATGACCATTTTTTAGGGTCCAGCCAGAATCCCAGATTGACTCTCGAACTTTTCAATAGGAAGGAGGCATTTTTTGATTTTTCAAAGGCTTCATTATTTACAGGGATTTCTTTAAATTCAGATTCTGAATCCAGGTAACTCCAGGTCCCATCTGCGAAAAGGACAACTTCTTCTCCTGTTTCGGTAACTGTTTTTTCTTGGTCAAAAAGTACTGAAAAAACAAAAAAAAATCAGCGATAACCATGATTTTTTCATAGTACAAAGGTCTTATGTTGAACATTCACGATGAATCAATTCATTTTCTGTTAATTTTTGAATCATTCCTTGTGTTTGTGTTAATTCTCTTTTTAACTTAAAAATAACTCGAAATAAAAGCGAAAATTCTCAATGGGTATGGGTCCTATTTTCCTGGAATACCTTCCAATCGTTTTCAAATTTTTTAAAACAAGTGTCCAGCAACTATTATGTGGAGTTTCCTGATCGTCCAAGGTTTGCTTGCCCAATTTAAAAAAGCTTGATTTCTCATCCAAGATAGGTTCTAAGAGCTTTGCTTCGAAAATTTTGCCGGAGCCGGCGGGTAGCTTTCTCTTTTATCTGGCGGACTCGCTCTCTGGTAAGGTTGAATTTTTTTCCTATCTCTTCCAAGGTCATTGTATTCTCTCCATTTAGTCCAAAAAAAAATGAAATAACATCCGATTCCCGCTGAGTGAGGGTTGCAAGAGCACGTTGAACCTCTCCACATAAGGAATCATTCATCAATTCTGAGTCAGGTGTTTTATGATCATTTTCCAACACATCGAGGAGGCTATTTTCTTCCCCATACGCAAAAGGTGCATCCACTGAAACCTGTTTCCCCGAAATTTTTATATCATATAACACCTCCTCAAAAGCAATATTAAGTACTTCCGCCAATTCTTCAGCCGTAGGATCACGCTGATATTTTTGTTCCAAGGTTGAAAACGCCTTAAAAATTTTATTAAGTGAGCTAACACGATTCAAGGGAAGTCGGACAATCCGGGATTGTTCCGCCAATGCTTGCATAATGGATTGACGAATCCACCAAACCGCATACGATATGAATTTAAATCCACGTGTTTCGTCAAACCTGGAAGCAGCTCTGATCAGACCTACATTCCCTTCATTTATGAGATCGCCAAGAGAAATGCCTTTATGCTGGTATTGTTTCGCAACAGAAACAACAAACCTCAGATTGGCTTTGGTCAATTTTTCAAGTGCCAATTGATCACCTTCCCGAATTCTCTTTGCCAATATCACTTCCTCATTGGCCGATATCAATTCAACCTTACCAATCTCCTGTAAATATTTGTCAAGAGATTGACTTTCGCGATTCGTGATCTGCTTTATAATTTTTAATTGTCTCATGCTTCTTGGTTTTTTCTTCCTACTATTTACCCGTGATAACACTTGTTGTACAAGAAGGATTCACGCACAAATAACTAGATCTATGAGTGGTTCCTTCAAAATTCAACATAGACATATGTGGAATTTCTATGTACATAATACAGCGTGATAGATACCGTAAAACTGACCAGAATACCATATTCTATTTATTGAACTAATTGTTGTCACTATTTTATTCAATGGATTGTTTTTCAATATTTCTTTCTAAAAGGTTGCATTATTAGTTTTCTTCGCATCAGTACTCATTATTTCAGAATGGTCTACAATGTTGACAAACATTATGGAGTTAAATTGATGATTTTGTTTTGTCATAGCTGATTAAGGTAATCCTTTTTGACAAGATTTGAAGCGATTTTAGTGGAGAAGGAGTATCCTTTTCTCTGGGAAACATTATTTCTCTTTAATTCTTATATCACAACCTATAGTAATTGGGTATTTATTGTTAAACTATAGTGCTATAGTATTTAAGCCCTCTGCCTATCATAAAATCTTAAAAATTCATATTTTTACAATTGCTTAAAACTTATTTCATTAACAAACTAAGTTTAGTGAAAATATACATCAAAAATATGGTTTGTATTCGCTGCCAGATAGTAGTGAAGTCCGAACTGGAGAAACTTGGTTTGAAATATATAAATGTAAAAATTGGAGAGGCAGATATTGTTGAGGATATCTTGCCTGAACAATTGGAACAATTAGATATCGCCTTAAGAAAATCAGGACTTCTTCTGATGGATAATAAAAAAAGTGTTCTTGTTGAAAAAATAAAAACTGCGATTATCGAATTGGTCCACTATTCAGAAGAGCAAATAAAGGTGAACCTCTCGGATTATTTAAGTGAAAAACTCAATTATGATTATACCTATCTTGCCAATCTTTTTTCAGAAGTAAAAGGCATTACGATTGAAAAATTTTATTTGACTCATAAAATAGAAAAAGTAAAAGAATTGATCGTTTATGACGAACTCAATATTACCGAAATAGCCTACAAGATGCACTACAGCAGCGTGGCCCATTTATCCAATCAATTCAAAAAAATTACGGGTTTAACACCTTCTCACTTTAAAAAACTCAAAATTAAGCGACGCAGTACCCTTGAAAATGTGTGAATTATATAAGTAATATATGGAATTCTGTAACGCAAATTAAGGTTAAATCTGTCAATTTTATCTTCCTGTTAATTGAGTTTATTTGTTGAAAAGGGGCTTTTAAAATGAGACCTGAAATAATTCTCAATTAAGAAATTATTTTAAATAAGTAATGCACTCCTATAAACATATTACTAGTATATCCCCATTGTCCGGATTCGTTCTGGAGTTTTAGACATGCGTTAAAATTTATTTCTAAAAAAGCGGTCATTCCTCCGCTTGGTCTAATAACCGTATCGGCTATGCTTCCTTCAACATGGGAGAAAAAACTCATAGATATGAATATCACAACGCTTCAGACCAGTGATATTCAATGGGCTGATTATGTTTTTATTAGTGCCATGTATATTCAAAAAGAATCCGTACACAAAATAATTTCAGAATGCAGAAAACAAAATAAAAAAATTGTTGCAGGGGGTCCTTTATTTACACAGGAATATCATAATTATAGTCAAATCGATCATTTTATTTTAAATGAAGCAGAGATTACTATGCCAAGGTTTTTGAATGATCTAAATGCTGGGATACCTCAGAGAATTTATAGGACCACTGATTTTGCTGATATGTCAAAATCCCCCGTTCCAGATTACCATTTGTTATCAATAAATGATTATGCTTCAATGAATTTACAGGTCACCCGGGGTTGCCCCTATTCATGCGATTTTTGTGAAATTACTTCCCTACTGGGAAACAAGGTCAGGATGAAGGATCCCCAGCAGGTTATCACTGAACTTGAAGCACTTTTTCGTCTAAATTGGCGTGGTACGGTATCAATAGTTGACGATAATTTTATTGGGAACAAAAAGAAATCTAAAAATAGTCTGCTGCCTGTCATGAAAAAATGGATGCACAGCCATAATTATCCCTTTACGTTTAGTGCGCAAACCTCAATTAATCTTGCTGATGACAAAGAACTATTAGCAATGATGGTTGAAACTGGTTTCAGGTCCACTTTTATTGGCATTGAAACGCCTGTTAAATTATCACTTCAAGCATGTAATAAAGTTCTGAACAAAAACAGGGATCTGCTGTTGAGTGTAAAAAAAATTCAATATGCGGGAATGCTGGTTTCGGGGGGATTTATAGTTGGCTTCGACACAGATACTTCATCCGTTTTTCAGCGACAGATCGATTTTATACAACAAAGTGGAATAGTATCCGCAATGGTCGGCCTGTTAAATGCTCCTAAAAACACCAGATTATATGAGCAATTAGAAACAGAAAAAAGAATAACTGAGGAGGCAACAGGTAACAATACCGATTTATCAATGAATTTTAAACCCAAAATGAACTATCATGACTTATTGGATGGATATAAAAGTATAATTCGAAATATCTATTCAACCAAACCTTATTATAAACGATTGCGGCAGCTATTATCAAATTATAAACGAATTTCAAATGGGCGAACGAAAATTGACTTATCGATTATTATAGGTCTTATAAAATCAGTTTTCGTAATAGGAATTGTAAATAAAGGCCGACGAGAATATTGGAAGTTGATTATATGGACGCTAATCCATCGGCCAGGATACATAGTAGAGGCTTTAACCTATACCGTGTACGGTTATCATTTTAGAACTGTTTATGGTTTAAGAAGATAAATTCCTAAAATCATCCCGAAATGTGTGAATGATGTAAGTAATCCTTTTTATTGTATAACACTTCCGCAAAACACATTAGGTATCTTTATTGAAGTTAATCCTGAGGAGAAACACATGCCAACTACTGAAATCCAAAAATCTAAAGCCCACATTCTAATTGAAATAATTGAGTATGTCCCCAATTCGGTTGTAACTAAAACCATGATCCGCAAAACAACTGGAAACATAAGCGTTGTGGCCATTGATACAGGAGAGGTTTTAGCTGAAAAAATCTCTCCGTTTGACACCTTTATACAAATTATTGAAGGTAAAGCTGAAGTTATTATCGATGGAAAATCTAATATGATTCATATTGGTCAGGCGATTATAATACCTGCCCATACCTCCAATTCAGTCAGAGCCAATGAAAGATTTAAAATGATATCAACAATTATAAAAAGCGGGTATGAAGAAAGCCCCATATAAAGGAAGATACTGAAAAAACAAGCAATGAATTTGATCATTACAATTCTAAAACTAAAATCATGACAAAAGAAAAAAGTGTAAAAGGAAAAAACGCCAAAAAAGCACCAGTTAAAAACCTGAAGGAGAAAAGAGCTGCAAAGGCAGCCAAGCGTAAAGAAAAAAATAGCGAAAGCAATTTTTAGCCTGGTTTAGGCGATTCCCTCGGAAATTCATTTTAACATTCAATAAGGGCTTTTCTCTATTATGAACGTAAGGTTGTTTACACTAAAATAAATACTATAAAAGAATGAAACTGGCTTTAATTGGCACTTATCCACCAAGGGAATGCGGCATTGGTACTTTCACGAAAAACCTGTTTGATTCAATAGTTGTAAATACTGAAAAGGAAGGATCAGATCATGAGTGCTTTGTTGTCGCATTAAATGACAATAACCTCACATATGAATATCCTGAAGAAGTAAAACTAACAATAAGGCAAGAACAACAGGAAGATTATTTAAGAGCTGTGGAATTCATAAACTTAAGTGGAATTGACCTGTGTATACTTGAACATGAATTTGGCATATTCGGTGGCAATAGTGGGGTTTATATCTTGCCTTTGTTGCATAGACTGGAAGTACCTATTGTTGTGACACTACATACTATACTTAAAACCCCATCCTATAACGAAAAGGCAATTTTAAGTGAAATATGTAAAATGGCTCATAAAATAGTTGTGATGAGTCATAAAGCTATTGAGTTCCTGATAAATATTTACAAAGTTCCTGAAGACAAAATTGTTTTTATAGAACATGGTGTACCTGACATTCGTTATGAGCAAGCGTCATCAAAAAAGGAATTCAAATTAGAGGCAAAGAAAGTATTACTAACTTTTGGGTTTATTGGACGCAATAAAGGAATCGAGACAGTAATAAAGGCATTGCCAAAGGTTGTTAAAAAACATCCGGATATTATATACATCGTATTGGGAAAAACTCATCCTAATGTGCGACGGCATTCTGGTGAAGAATACCGGATATTTCTAATACGTCTGGTTAAAAGCCTCCAGCTTGAAAACAATGTTGTGTTTCTTAATGAGTTTGTAGACGAACAATATTTATTTAAATACCTATGTGCGGCCGATATTTATATAACACCCTACTTGAATGAAGCCCAAATTACCAGCGGAACACTCTCCTATGCTGTTGGTGTTGGTTCAGCTGTTATTTCCACTCCATATTGGCATGCTGAAGAATTATTATCTGAAGGCAGGGGAAGGTTATTCGATTTTAATAATTCAGAAAATCTTACTACCACATTAACAGAACTTTTGGATAATCCTGCTGAGCTAAATGAACTTAAAAGAAAAGCGTTTGATTATGGCCGGAAAATTACATGGCCGAAAATAGGTCAGAAGTATGTCAAACTCATTAAAAACATACTTAAGGAAGAGCTAACTGTTAATGTAATGAAAGATACAGAACTGGACCTCTTGATTCTTCCGAAGTTTTCTCTAGCCCATATCAAGCGACTAACAGACGATACAGGCATCATTCAACATGCAAAATTTGGTATTCCTAATTTAAAAGAAGGCTATTGTCTGGATGATAATGCAAGGGCTTTGCTTATGGTGCTCATGGCATACCGACAAAAGAA